>JBOHTT010000321.1:0-9970 GCA_050733775.1 Vulcanimicrobiaceae bacterium | reverse complement strand
CTACCCAGATGCCCATCACGTGCTCGCTGTTGAGCGCGATTCCCGTCGGACCTTTGAGCGCGGGTACGAAGAAGATGTCGTTGGCTACCGGTAGCTTGTCGGCTTGCGCAGTTCGATACGCCGAAATGGAGTTCAGGATATATGACGTCTGTTGCGCATTGAGCGCCTGATTATTCGAAGCAGCGTTCCAACTCAGTACGGCCGGGTTGATGACTTGCTGGAAAAGCTTGGCACCGAACTCGACTGCCTTGATCGTCTGCTCGGAATACAGGGTGACGTTTTCGTTGGCGTCCTGCACGGTGCCGCCGTACGACCACAGCAGGGCGCGCATCGCCATGTTCGAGTCGATGCCTTCCGACATGCCGACGCCGATCGGGATTTGCATACTCGGATAATCGCTCTTGATGCGCAGGCCGTATGTCAGCAGATCTTCCCAACTTGATGGGCCTTCGGGCTTACCGGCTTTGCTCCAGGCGCTTTTAAGATAGTCGCCCGGATCGACCGTCCATCCGGCAGAAAAACCGTAGACTTTCTTGGTGTGGGGATTGTAAGTACTTTTGCGCACCAGAGGCACCATGGGTCCGTAGCGCTGCTGGGCTTCCTGCGTGATATCGGTCAGATCGAGCACGTGTGGTTCGAACGCCGAGGGCGGCGCGAGGAAAAACGAAAGATCGTGACCCGACCCGGCAGCTACCTCGGCGGTAGCGCGTGTCACCAAGTCTTTATATGAGATGTGATCGACGGTAACGGAGATACCCTTGCTGTCACCCCATTTTTTGGCAAAGGGATCGAACCACGTATCGAACGATGGAACGAAGTGGCTCCAGGTGATAATCCGCAGGCTTTTGGATTGTGCGCGGGCGGGTGAAACGGCAAGACCGCCTGCGGCGCTTGCGACGCCAATACTTGCGGCAGTCTTCAGAAAATCGGAACGCTTGAATGGCAAGAGGGGAATACCGCCTTTCCAGTTGACCGGTACGTCAACACTGTTGTCTTTCTAGTCAACGCACAATAGTAAATGAGCGTTCTCTCCGCCGCAGAAAGTATTAGTAAACGGACATCGGACAGCCCGAGCCTAAAATGTTGGGCGATGTTTAACTTGCCGTGCGGATTGGCCATGAGCATGCCGATCTTGGCGCATCGAGAGCGAAGCACGGCATAGATTCTGTCACCGTCGACCCAGCTTCTGCGCTGCTGGGAACTCGATTGCGGCAGTATTCGTCGGTGCTTTGCTTATCATGCCAATCTGCTCCATGAAAGCTGCAATTTTCAAAAAACCGCTTGGTCTCGTCGTGTAGCTGACGCCCTTATGAGTCATCCACCCCTTGAATTGACTTGTCAGGCTAGGCTTGCTTTCGGCTTGCGCGACGTATCGAGCAGCGAGAGCGGGGTTCGTCTCGATCAGCTTTATGGCGCGTTGGACGTCTCTACGAAAAGCGGCGGCAAAACCGGGATACTGATCGTAAAAACTCGTCGGCATTACCGCGGCAACGAACGTGGTTTTACCAAATAGGGATTTGCTATCTAAGATCACGTGTGCGCCGTGGGCGACCTCTTCGAACTCAAACGGAGCCGAGGTAAGGTGCGCGGTAAGCTGACCGTTGACGAGCGCGGTAAGGCCTTCGGGATGCGGGATGGCAACGATGTTGGTGTCGAGCGCGTGCGCATTGCCAAGCTGTTCTTCAGCCCCCTTACGCAAGACGACGGCTTCGATCGAATCCGGTGCAGGCATGCCGATCTGCATTCCGGTCTTGATGTCCTTGAGGCTGTGAATGTGAGGATTCATCGTGCACAGCCAGAGATCCATATCGGATACGTTCGAGATGATCTTCCAGTCAACGCCGTGCGCCCAACCGATTAGGAAAGGGCCTGCCGCCAGCACGCCGGCTTGAATCTTGCCCGAGATCATGCCATCCCGGATAGCTGCTCCGTTCGATAATTGACGCCATTGAACAGACATCTGAGGAAAGTCGTGTTCAAGCCACCCGGCCTCTTTCATAACAAGGATAGGAGCGTACCCGATTCCGGGCTGATAGGCGATGGTGAGTTGGGCCGGGGCGTTGACCGCGGCGCCGCTCGAGCCGGCGGTGAAGAACGTGAATACCAAAACTGCGGCGACTGTGATGCATCGGCGAAACATGATGCGTAGGGAGCTCACGTTGCCTCCTTTCAACGAATTAGTTCCCAGCAGCGTAACCGCTTTAACGTGAAGCGCTAATGACGGGCACGCTTGCGCACCGGATTTGCCTTACGGGCGCACACAGTCTCTAAAGAGGGTTGAGGCTTAAATTCTCCCCGCCTGTTGTCGCTTTGAAAGATCCGATGCGACATCCCGGTATAACGTTCGGGTCGTCCGAGCGAGCAGTTCCAACACTCGGAAGACGCCGTCGCCCGAAATCGATCGCTTGCCATTCAACGCCCTCGTGACGATGCACGAGAGCGTAGGTATCACGATCAATGATGCGTGTTCGAGGGTGGCAACGTCGATCGTGTTTAACGAGCTTCATAGCGATCTCTCCTAGGCCGCCTTTTCTCCATTGACATTGTGGATAGTACGCTTACCTCCGCCGGCGCAGAGAAACAGGGTAACGAATAGATGTCATGAACGCTGATTTCGACCTGGACGAATTCTCGCGAACACTTGTCCGCGAAGCCCCGGATGCCATCATCTATGCCGATGTTCAAGGACGAATTCGATTCTGGAATCGCGGTGCAGAACGCATATTCGGGTTCCATGAAACTGAAGCCGTAGGGCAAAAGCTCGACATTATCATTCCCGAACCTCTCAGGAAGCGTCATTGGGAGGGCTTTACGAAGACGATGCAGACGGGAAAGACCCGCTATGGCTCGGGCGAGGTACTTGAAGTGCCGGCTCTTCGAAAAGACGGCACGCGAGTTTCGGTTGAATTTACGATGCTTCCCTTTCACGATAAAAAAGGAAGTGTGCTGGGGATCGCTGTGATACTGCGTGACGTTACGGAAAGATTTGAGGAAATGAAAACGTTGCGCGAAAGATTGGAGCTCGGTTCTAGGCCCGGCGGTTCCTGGCACTGATGGATCGGGCCGAGCGTCCGGACGTGCACGAAGCCTACGACTGGAAAGCCGACGAAATGTCTGCTGCATCACGACGGCCTCTTTTGGCGATTACCCACATCGCAACTTCGTCCCCGAAAATCAGCAGACGATTATCTCGGACCGAAAGCGCGCAAATTAGGAGAACGCTCTTCTCGCTCAGAGGACGCAAAAGCATTGGTACGTGCGGTTGAAATTTCGACTAATGCGGAGAATTTTTCTATTCTGAATCGGTGACTCTAGGTGCGTTATCGCGCAATAGCCTAAGCTACACGTGGCGCGCAATGCGTGTAGGAGTGTACTTATGCCCGAGAATCTCAAGCGCGGCGATTTTTTTGGCCTGATGGGCGCGGTCGGCGCTGCGGCGGCACTCGAAAGCGCACCGGCCGCCGCCGCGCCAGTACCGGCGCCGCGCCTTCCAGAGACGCCTCCTCCAGCGGAGGTCGTCGCAGCGACTACCGTCTCGAAACAGCTCCATACCGAACCGCTGGCATTCGCGTTCTTAACCTCGCCGGAGCAGGCGTTTCTCGAAGCCGCCGTTGAGCGACTTATTCCAAGCGATGAACACGGTCCCGGTGCACGTGAGGCCGACGTCGCCTTCTACATCGATCAACAACTTCGCGGCGACTGGGGAAGCGGCGCGCGACAGTATCGTCAGGGCCCCTGGATTGAGGGAACGCCGGAACAGGGCTACCAGCTCAACCTGATCCCGCAGCAACTCTATCGCCTCGGGATCGCGCAGACGAACGCCTACTGCAAGTACCACTATGGCAAGACGTTCGACGCGCTTTCCGGCACGCACCAAGACGAGGTGCTGCATGGTCTCGAGAAAGGCACGATCGCGCTCGGCGACGTTCCCGCAAAAACATTCTTCGCATTCTTGTTCGAGAACACGCTGGAAGGTTTCTGGGCCGACCCGCTTTACGGTGGCAACCGTAACAAAGTCGGCTGGAAACAGATCGGATTCCCAGGCGTCGCCGCCGCGTACGTAGGCGTCATCGAAAAATACAACGTGCCGTACCGCGTCGCGCCCGTCGGGATCGCCGACGTCGAGCAAGGCGTCGCCGAAGATCCCGACCTCCGGCAAGAGAGCGCCGAGCATCGTGAACGCGTGGCGATCATCCACGGCAACAAGAAGGAGAAATAACGATGGCGACACGTCTAAAGCCGGTCGATGCTGTAACGGTTGGCGTCGGCTGGACGGGTGGGATCGTCGCGGCAGAACTCACGAAGGCCGGGTACCACGTCGTCGGCTTGGAACGGGGCGAGTACCGCAACACCAATCCGGATTTCGAAGTCCCTCAGATCCACGACGAGCTCTCCTACGCCGTGCATCACAAGATGATGCAGGACCCCGCCAAGTACACGTACACGTTCCGCAACAACACCGATCAAACGGCGCTTCCGATCCGTTACCTCACCGGCTTTTTGCCCGGCGACGGCGTCGGCGGTGCAGGCGTTCACTGGAACGGCCAAACCTGGCGTTTTCTGCCGTGGGAGTTCGAGCTGCGCAGCCGGACAATCGCGAAGTACGGTGCAGCACGGATGAATGGTCTCGAAAGCCGCGATTGGGGGATCACCTACCATGAGCTCGAGCCGTATTATGACCGTTTCGAGTATCAAACCGGGATTAGCGGCAAGGCCGGTAACGTGCGCGGCACCTTGCAGCGGGGCGGAAATCCGTTCGAAGGGCCGCGCTCGCGCGGGTATCCCAATCCTCCGATGAAGACAAGCTACGCCGGTCGTCTCTTCACCATTGCTACGAAGAAGCTAGGCTATCATCCGTTTCCGCAGCCGTCCGCCAATGTCGTGCGCCCTTACAAAAATCCTGACGGCGCGCAGTTCGGTGCGTGCGTGTATTGCGGCTACTGCGAGCGCTTTGGCTGCGAGATGTCCGCCAAAGCGAGCCCGCAGCTTGCGGTCTTGCCGGTCGCGGTTAAAACGGGACGCTACGAGCTGCGCACGTTCTGCAACGTCACGAAGGTCAACCTCGACAGCAGCGGCAAGCGCGCCGTGAGTGTGACGTACACTGATGCTCTCGGGCGAGAGTTCGAGCAGCCGGCCGAGATGATCTTCCTAACGTCGTACATTCTGAACAACGTGCGCACCATGCTGGTGTCCGGCATCGGCAAGCCATACGATCCCGCAACGGGCGAAGGCGTCGTCGGGCGTAATTACGCATACCAGATGAACACAGGCGGTTCGTATTTCTTCGATGACAAAGTCTTTAACTCGTTCATGGGCGCGGGAGCGATGGGCATCGCGTTCGACGATTTCAACGGTGATAACTTCGATCACCACAACCTCGACTTCATTGGTGGGGCCTATTTCCTGTGCGGCAGCACGGGTGCCCGGCCGATTCAGTACCATCCGGTGCCGCCGGGAACACCAGCGTGGGGTTCGCAGTGGAAGAAGCAGGTCGTGAAGTACTACGACCGAGTGATCGGCGTTAACGCGAGTGGCGGCGTTCAGGCTTACCGTGGGAACTACATGGACCTCGATCCGACCTATCGCGACGCGTACGGACTGCCGCTCTTGCGCATAACCTTTGACTGGGGACCCAACGAGCTCAACCAATCCAAATACATGGCGCAAGTGCTGAAGAAGATCGGCTCGGCGCTTGGCGCGAAGATCACCGTCGCTGCCCCTCGCACGGGGCATTACAACAGCACGATCTACCAGAGCACGCACAACACGGGCGGCACGACGATTGGAGGCGACCCGAAGACCAGCGTGCTCAACAAGTACCAGCAGAGCTGGGACGTGCACAACGTCTTCGTTCTCGGCGCTGGCGCGTTCCCGCAGAACGCGGCGTATAATCCCACCGATACGGTCTGCGCGTTGGCGTACTTCAATGTCGATAACGTGATTAAGAAGTACATCAAGAATCCCGGTCCGATGGCATGAACCGAACACGGAGATCAGTATGGATATCTTGCTAAAGCGCGCGTACGAGAAACCTGCGCGGGGTGACGGATATCGCGTGCTGGTTGACCGGCTCTGGCCGCGCGGGATCAAGAAAGACGATCTTCACCTTCACGTATGGGCAAAGGAGCTTGCGCCCAGCAGCGAGCTGCGCCAGTGGTTCGCTCACGATGAGAAGCGCTGGTCCGAGTTTCAGAAGCGCTACCGTTGCGAGCTCGCCGGTCCCAAAGTTCGTGCTCGTATCAAAGAGATCATCGAACGCGCGAACGGCGCTCCCGCAATCACCTTAGTCTACGGGGCGCGCGATCGCAAACATAACGAGGCGGTCGTGCTCCAAACGAAGTTTCGCCGGCTGCTCTAGTTGATGAACGGCGGAGCGAAAGCAGCGTTGCAGGCTAGAGGTTTAGACAATGACGTGAGGCAGTGCGTAGCTTCAAATATGTGATCGTCGGAGGGGGCGTCGCCTCGGCAACCGCCGCAGAGGCTATCCGCGCGAGAGATCCTAACGGATCGCTTGCCATTTTTAGCAAAGAATGGGCGCCACCGTATCAGCGTCCTCCGCTATCGAAAGAATTCTTACAAAATCGCGCCATGCTCGAAGCTACCCTCGTGTTCCCCGCGGCCTGGTATCTCGAGCGCAACGTTGACCTCTTCTTGGGTGTCGAGGTAACCTCCATCGATCCACAGCAGAGAATGCTCAGGCTCAAGGGCAAGGAGATTGCGTACGAGCGATTGCTCCTGGCCACGGGGGCTAAGTCGAGAAGCCTCAAGATCCCGGGCATCGAGCTTGATGGGGTGTTCGAACTTCGCAGCTACCTAGACGCAGTTCGCCTCCGGGGTGTGCGCGCCAGCGCTGAGCAAGTCGCGATTCTTGGCAGCGGATTCATCGGGATGGAGGTGGCAGCGTCTCTCCGCAGTTTCGGCTGTAACGTCACGGTGATCACGATCGATCCCGCGCTCTATGTGCGTTTTGGGCGCCACATCGCGGATCACGCCGAGGCGCTCTTCGAACGCCATGGCGTGCACTTCAAGGTGAAAACAAGCATCGCTTCAATCGATGGGAAAGAGAGAGTCGAAAGGCTGACGCTGAAATATGGCCGTCACTTCGACGTCGATGCCGTCATCGTCGGTGTCGGTGCTCTACCCGATACGATGCTGGCCACAACGGCCGGAATCCAAATCGACGACGGTATTGTCGTCAACGATCGTTTGCGAACGTCCGTCCCGGACATCTACGCGGCCGGCGACGTGGCACGGTTTCCGGGCATCGCCGGGCGGTTAGTTCGTGTGGAACATTTTGATAATGCCTATGCATCGGGCGCTACCGCTGGTGCGAACATGACCGGCGCAGACCAGCCATATCGCTACGTTCCTTTCTTTTGGTCGGACGTTTTCGATTTGAGCTTCGAATTCGTCGGCGATCCTTCCGGAGATGTGAGAATCGCCGATGGAATCATGGAGAGTGGTTCTTTCGTCCTGGAGTATCGTGACGGTAACCGCTTGTGCGGCGCCTTGCTCGTACGTCGCACGCTGGAGGAGCGCGAAGCCTATCGCGCGCGCCTCGCCGGAACTACAACGCTGTTGTCGTAATCTCGTCGATGAACGCTTGCGTCCGACGATGTCGGTCCGAGACTGCGCGGGATCCGTCTTAGCGCTACCGGCCATCGTTCCGCTGCGCACCTTCCGTGTTGATGATGGTGAGATGCACGTTGTTCTTTAAAGAGAGGTCGGCGTTTTAGTGGCCGCTGCGGGCATGCCGTGGATCACGATGACTGGACACGACGCACGGCGTGTCACTTCTTGGACCCATTGCGTGATGCGCACGCGGTGTGGGCCGCTCGTCACCGTCAAGAACGCGACATCGGCGTTTACGTCGCGAATGACTTTCAAGGTCGCTTCGCCCGGCTCACCATGGGTGATGATCTCCTCGACCGTGTTCGCATGGCGCGCAAGCTCATCTCGAAGCTTCGCGACGCACTGCGCAGCCGCAATCGCCATCGCCGCGTGCAAGTCGTCGACCTGGAACTGCAGCTCGAGCGCTTTATCCCAAAGTGGACTATGGCGTTGCGGCCACGTGACGGCCACGACGGCGACGCAGTCAATCGTTCTCGGATCGAGCAAATCGGCCAGCACCTTCGCCGCAGTGAAACCGTCATCCGAGCCATCGCTGAAGAAGACGACGCGCATCCCCTGCGCTTTATCGGGGTGGGCGTTCATGCGAACTCCATCGTAACAGTTCGCGATCGCATGCGTCCATCCGAGGCTCGGTGGAGAGAAAAAACCGCGGAATCGAGCGAAAGATTCTTTCTGAAATGCGGCAGTCGGAACGATCGGAGCCACCACTGTAACCTCGGTACCTGAGAGGACCTCATTGACGGCTTACACTCGAGTCCACGGTCGGTTTCCCAACTCTTTCTCAAGCCGTGCGTGATCTGGCCCGCAGGGTATAGGGCCATCGGATGGGTGCTTCTGAATGTCCGTTGAGCAAATCAGGCAGATTGGCGACGAGCTTGCCTCCGATTTACACCACATTCTCGGACTGCGGCTGCGCTGTTCGAAGCAAGACGCCTGCAGCGAGGCCTCGACTGCGTCCAGCCGCCACCCGCACCATGAGTTAATTTACATCGAAGCTGGTGAAGGAGCGCTCCAGCTGGGGCCGGAGCTCGTGCGGACGGGGCGGGGAGATCTTTTCGTCATACCTCCCGACGCTTTTCACCGGCACGGCGACCCTAAGCACTGGCTAACATGGTCGCTCGCGATCCAGCCGGACGCCGCATGGGGGACCTTGAGCGGCGTGCCGCGGCGCTTCTCCGTACCTGAGAGCGAACGCGCTCGCTGGGAAGCCCGCTTCCGCTATCTCGAACGCGAGCTGGATAGTGACGATCGCGTCGCAGATACAGACGCTGTCCGTAGCATGGTGAATTCAATCCTCCGAGACGTCGAGCAACTGTCACGCGGAAGCTCCGATACCCACGATACAGGGCGACGGAAGTTGCGCGATCTGGTTTTCGGTTACATTGATGCACACTATCGCGAGCCGATTAGCTTGCATGATGTTGCCGCCGCCGTCCATTTCTCGCCGGCATATCTCACCGACCTCATTCGTCGAGAGACGGGAAGGCCGATTCATCAGTGGATCAACGAGCGTCGGATGCACGCTGCGCGACTATTGCTGGCGCTGACCGACCGGCCTATCGCGGGGATTGCCGAGGAAGTCGGTTTTCGTGACTCTACCTATTTCGGTCGGCATTTCGCCAAGGTGAGCGGACAGACGCCGCGTGCATGGCGGGACCAGCAACGGCTCGGCACGCAAATCGCCTCGAACGACGGCACGCCATGGACGGCCGACACAACGTGCACAGCGGATTACACACAGCTGCGCGCGCTCGGAGATAGACTGTCGCTCTTTCAAGACCGAGACGAGGTCGATAGCGCTGTTCTTGACACGACGTATGCGACGTTCAAACCGACGGTCGCACAGATTCTGCGCCGGGATGCGGGTCGACGCGTTTCGACGGTTTGCCTGCAGCACGGTACGCGGGAATTGGCAAATTTCCCCACTGAGCGTGATAGTGATGGAGCGTTCCCAATGGTCGTGGTGGGACAAACCATCGTGGCGCAAGAGCTCCAGCGCTCGCCGCTCGAGACGCACCGTCGCCTTGGCTGCCTTGGCTATCGTAGTCTTTTGGTCGCACCGGTTATGGCGGGATCGCGTTGCATCGGCGCCATTCGGCTTCTCGAGCGCGAGCCGCGGGCATTCTCGGAGCGCGGGCGCGCTCTCTTGGCGATGATCGGCGCCCTCACCGGTCTTGCGATGCGGAGTATCGCGACGGAAGCCTGGTCACCGGCAGCGGTGTCGTAACCCGAAACCAAGGTTGGCTCCGTTATGGCTCAGGGACGATCGTCGCTGCGGTCGCACAGCTTTGTCGAATCCTTGGATACACTTCAGTTTGCCCGTATGGACGTCGGGTAC
>JBOHTT010000320.1:0-3913 GCA_050733775.1 Vulcanimicrobiaceae bacterium | reverse complement strand
GTCGTGGGCCCCGATGGCGTTCGCGTCTCTCCGTGCGGAGCATGCCGGCAGGCAATCGCCGAGTTTGGCGAGGGGATTCTGATCGTTCGCGAAGACAGCGACGACGTGCCCGTGCGCGAGCTGCTCCCCGATGCCTTCGGAGCCCAAACCCTTGAGCGAGCGCGCTTATAAGACGGACGCCTTCGTACTGCGAGGGCGTAATCTCGGCGAAGCGGATCGTATCTTCACCCTTTTCACGCGTTCGCGCGGAAAACTCGATGCGGTTGCCAAGGGCGTGCGCCGAGTCAAAAGCCACGTCGCCGGCAAGTTGGAGTTTCTGACTGAAGCAGAGCTGACGCTGCACGCCGGTCGTTCGCTGGATGTCATCACGAGCGCGACGATCCTGCATTCGGAATGGGAGCGGCTCGTCGAGCCGGGCGCGTTTGCCGCGGGACACGTCGTTGCCGAGCTCGTCGACGCGTTCTGCGAACCGGATTTGGCGCAGATCGAAATTTATATGCTCTTACGCAGCGTCGTCCGGGCACTGGCCGCATCGGCGGTTCCGCGCGCGCTCCTGACGCGCTTCGAGCTGCGTCTGCTCGACGTGCTCGGATTGCTGCCCGAGCTCGACGCCTGCGTCCGCTGCGGCAAAGCGCTCAAAGACGAAGGTTGGCTCGATCCGGCGAGCGGCGGTCTGGTATGTTCCGCGTGCCACAGTGGCGGGGAAGCCGGACGTCTCGTGGGCGATGAGGTCGAAAATTTGCGAGGATTAGCCGCACCACGGGGCGCGAAAGCGGCGCTCATCGCAGTACCTCCGGTCGCTCGCGCCGTCGATGCGCTGGTGACGTATCACCTGGGGAAGCGTTCGAAAGCGTCGGCATTTCTCGAAGAGTTGGCGGAAGCGCGGTGAGCGTGCTGGCCCTGGATGTGGGCGAGAGGCGCATCGGCGTCGCCGTGAGCGACCCGAGCGAGACGTTCTCGCTGCCGCTGGAAGTGATCGAACGCAGCGAGCTGCGTGCCGACGTCGCGCATATCGTCGCCCTAGCGCGCGAGCGCGGCGTCGACGTAATCGTCGTGGGGGATCCGATCAAGCTGCGCGGCACCCGCGGCGAATCGTCAGCGCGTATCGATCGATTCGTGGAGAAACTTGCGAAAGGCTGGGACGGCCGGATCGAACGCGTCGACGAGCGCCTCACGACGGCCCAGGCAACGCGCTCGCTGCTTTTAGCCGACGTCTCGCGAAAACGCCGCAAGCAAGTCGTCGACAAGCTCGCAGCGGCGCTCATCCTCGATACGTATTTGGCGCGCCGGAGACCGCGATGATCCGGGCGGTCGCGGCGATCGTCGCGGCAGCAATCGTCGTAATCCTCGGAGCGTCAGCGTGGTTCTATCAAACGGTGTACGGCGACACACGGTTGCCGGCAACCGCCACCGACGTTGTAATCCAACGGGGATCCAGCTCCGGCGAGGTCGCGAAAACGTTGCAGGATCGCGGCGTCATAAACAACGCTGCGGCTTTCCGCATACTCTTGCGCGCGCGTGGGCTCGATCGCAGTGTCGAAGCGGGCGAGTACCTGTTCGCATCCCATGAGAATGCGGCGAACGTTCTGCAAAAGCTCGTTGAAGGAGAAGCGCGCGTCGCCACCTGGGTGACCGTCCCCGAAGGATTCACGGCGTCACAAATCGCCAACGACCTCGCAGGGCACCACCTCGGCGCGGCGGACGGATATAGTCGATATTTTCTGAGCACGTCGATCACGCTCGACGGCGTGCGCACGAAGAATTTGGAAGGCTACCTCTTTCCCAGCACGTATCTGTTTCCGCTGAAAGCAACGCCGGCTCAGGCGGCAGAAATTCTGGTCGATCAGTTTCGCAAAGAGCTGCCGGCGGATGCGGCCGCGGATGCGAAGAGCATGAAGTATACGTTGCCGCAAATCGTCACGATTGCGTCGCTCGTAGAACGCGAAGCCAAAGCAGACGACGAGCGGGCACTCATTGCAGGGGTGATCTATAACCGGTTGCGGAAGGGCATGCCGCTCGACGTCGACGCCTCGATCGAATACGTCTTTCCGCACCACAAAACCGAAATCACTAAAGCCGACTTGCGAATCGAGTCGCCATATAATACGTACTTGCATACAGGTCTACCGCCGACGCCGATCGCTAATCCAGGTCTTCCATCGCTTCTCGCCGCGCTCCATCCCCAGCCATCGGATTATTACTATTATGTGTACAAGGGAAACGGACACCATGCTTTTGCGCGTACGCTCCAGCAGCACGACGCGAACGTGTCCAGGTATTTGAAATGAATGGGAACGGCGAGGCTCACATTCCACTGGACGGCGGCACGCCGCTTGATCTGCGGGAAACCTTCGTGATCGAAACCAAGGACGGCCGCGAACTCGAGTTCGAGGTTGTCGGCCTTGTCGAGGACGAAGACAAGACCACCTATGCCGTCGCGTATAGTGAAGACGAGGACGAGTTCGTGGTCACGACTGCTTCCGGTGCGATCGTCGAGGACGACGAGCTCGCACAGGAAATCCTCGACGACTTCTTCACGTTGGCGGAAGAAACCGAACGCGAAGAGGGGGACGAGCCGTAAGTAAACCGGTTCTGTTTCTCTCGGCGAGCGTGGGCGTCGGGCACACGTCGGCAGCCGAAGCGGTAGCATTTGCACTCGGAGAGCACGCGCTGGACGGCCGGATCGTCGACGCGTACGAATACGCCGTGTCCTTCCTTTCGCGCGTCGCGGCTGACGGCTACATCAGGATGGTTAAAACCGTACCGTCCCTGTATGGCTTCCTGTACGATCGAGTCGAGCGCGCACGCGAACCTGGCTCGTTGCGCAAATGGCTCGGCGCGCTGTCGGCGCGCAACCTGCAGTCGCTGATCTCGGCACTGCAACCGAGCTGTGTTGTCTGCACGCATGCTTTTCCGTGCGGCATCATGTCGCATTACAAGCGTAACATCGATCCGTCGCTTCCGGTCGTCGGGATCGTGACGGACTATGTCGTGCATCCCTTTTGGATCTACCAGAACGTGGATGCGTACGCTGTCGCGACGGAAGAGATGCGAACGTCGTTAATCGCGCGTGGAGTCGATGAAGAGCGAGTTCGCGTGACGGGCATTCCAGTCGATCCTCGTTTCGCGCTCATCCCGCCGAAGGCGCAGGCTCGGCGCGAGCTCGGCATCGACGATTCCGGGCGCCACATCGTTCTGATCATGGCAGGGGGCCTTGGAATCGGACCGCTCGAGATGATGCTGCGCGCGCTCCGCGAAGTGCGGCGTCCTCTATCGGCGATCGTGCTGGTCGGGAAAAACGACCGTCGCCGCTTACGCTTGCGACGCTGGTGCCGTTCCTGGCCCTATCCGGTCGAAATTCGTGGTTTCGAAGAGAACGTCTACGATTACATGCACGCCGCCGACTTGCTGCTGACGAAGCCGGGTGGACTGTCCGTGTCCGAGGCGCTTGTTTCACGGCTGCCGATGGTGCTCGTCAAGCCGCTGGGAGGCCAGGAGGAGCGCAACACGCGGTATTTGGTCTCGCACGATGCGGCGCTGTTCGCATCCACCGAAGCAGAAATTGCCTCAGCCGCACAGCGCTTACTCGATCGCGCGCAGGAGCGCCGGAAAGTGCTCGATTGTGCAGAATCGCTGCGGCGCCCCGAAGCGGCGGCCGACGTCGCACACATCGTCCGTAGTTTCGTCGGTGCGGCTAGTGCAACAAGTTCGAGACGAGGTTGATGCCCAGCGCCAAGATCGCCGTGTTGTAGACGAACGACACCATTCCGTGCATGAGGACGAGGCGGCGAATTTCCGGATCGTTGACCTGCACGTCCGAAACCTGAAACGTCATGCCGATGACAAAGGAGAAGTACAGAAAATCGAAATCGTCGGGCATTGGCGTGCTCGGGAACGTCAGTCCCGTGCACGG
>JBOHTT010000319.1:0-6823 GCA_050733775.1 Vulcanimicrobiaceae bacterium | reverse complement strand
CCGTCGCGATAGAGCGCGACCGCCTTGCACATTCGCTCCCACGAATAGCGATAGGCTTCTTTGATATCGGCGATCGTCGCGTTCTGCGGCAGATTGATCGTCTTTGAGATCGATCCGCTGATGAACGGCTGCGACGCGCCGAGCATGTCGATGTGCGCGAGCGGCCGGATGAAGCGCGCGCCGTGCTTGCCGCACGGCGTGGCGCAATCGAAGACGGGCAGATGCTCGTCTTTGAGATACGGTGCGCCTTCGAGCGTCATGCGCCCGCAGATGACATCGGATGCTTCTTCGATCTGCGCCGGCGTGAAGCCGAGGACGTCGACGAGGATCGATGTGTTGATGTCGCCGAGCTGCGCGTCCGTCATGCCGAGCTTCGCCTTGCAGAACTCGTCGCCCAGCGTCCAGCGATTGAACGCGAATGCCAGCTCGAACGCGCCGAGCAGCGAGGCCTCGATTTTTGCGAGAGCCTCATCGTCGAAGCCCTTTGCGAGCAAGGTCGCACGATTGATGTGCGGCGTGCCCTCGAGGGTGTTGCTCCCTTTCGCAAACGTCTCGATAGCCGCGATCTGCGCCGGCGTGTAGCCGAGACGACGCAGCGCAGGCTCGACGGATTGATTGACGATCTTGAAGTAGCCGCCGCCGGCGAGCTTCTTGAACTTCACGAGAGCGAAGTCGGGCTCGATGCCGGTCGTGTCGCAATCCATGACGAGACCGATCGTACCGGTTGGCGCGATCACCGTCGTCTGCGCGTTGCGATACCCCGCGATTTCGCCGATCGCGAGCGCGTGGTCCCACATCGAGCGCGCCAAGGCCCACGTCTCTTGCGTGAAGAGCGTCGGTGCGTGCGTGACCGGCGGAATCGTAAGAGCTTCGTACTCGACGGCCGGCGTTTGATACGCCGCACGGCGGTGATTGCGCATGACGCGCCCCATCGCTTCGGCGTTCACCGCGTAGCGCGGGAACGCTCCGAGCTCGCGCGCCATTTCAGCCGACGTCTTATAGGCAGCGCCGGTGAGGAGGGCCGTGATCGCGCTGCACCAGCCGAAGCTCTCCTCTGAATCGTACGGCAATCCCATGCGCATGAGCAGCGTGCCCAGGTTGGCGTAGCCGAGCCCGAGCGTGCGGTAGTCGTAGGACTTCTGTGCGATCGAACGCGACGGGAACTGCGCCATCAGCACGCTGATCTCGAGCGTCACCGTCCAGAAACGGCAGGCTTCCGAAAAGCGCTTCGGATCGAAGCGTTGCGTCTCGTCCATGAACTTGACGAGATTGAGCGATGCGAGATTGCAGTTGTGCGCAATCATGCCTTCGGCGATTACGGAATGCGTCACCGGCTCCGTAACGTCGTACACGGTCTCGATACCGTCCGGAACGACGCTGACGACTTTGGCCGGTCGCGGGTTCTTGAGCGCTGCATCAAATGGAGCGCCAAGGGCCTCTTCCGCTACTCGCTGTTTTTCCTGAGAACACGGAAAGCCGATGAGGCTTAGGAACTTCCGCGCTTGCTGGTTGAACATGCGCAACTGGCCTTGCTCGTTCTTGCGGCCCTTCGGATGCGCCCATGAGACGCGAGACACGATACCGATGTCCGATAGCAGCAGTTGCACGGAGCTCAGGAGCTTGCGTGAGGATGATGCAAGCATCACTTGCTTCTCCGTCGCACCTTCGGCTCGAACCGATCCGTCTGCCGAGAAGAGACCTTGCAGGTACGCGGCCTTCAAATCGTTCGGCACGTGATGGATCGCGTCGGGAACGTCTTTCGTCGTGGCCGTACCCTGAACGAAGCCGTAGCCTCGCTCCAGCCGGGCGACGAGCGAAGTTGCGGTCGTGTTTGATTGCATGACGCCGCTGGTCTGCGTGTATACCGCCGAGTCAGCACGGTACGCCGTACCGCCGGCGACGGCCGTTGCGAGCTTGAGCTCGTTGAGACGCGCCGTCATCTCGAAGGCCGTTTCCCGTTCGTTCGGCCCGAACACGAGCGCGACGGTGTTCTTCGAGAACACGCCGTCGCCTGTAAGCCAGCCCAGCATTTGCCAACGCTTCACCTGATCCGCCGGTGACGAGTATCGAATCGCATCGCCGGACTCGCGCAGCTCAATCCGATCGGTTCCGACCGCTAACTCGTCGACGCGCTTCCAGGTTCCTGACGAGGTCAAGAAACGGTGATCGGCGGTGGCGCGGATTGAGCGCCCGTCCTTCAAGGTAACGCGGTAAACAGCGCGCTTGCCAACCTTCGTAATCCACGCCGGCCGGTATGCCGTCATGCGACGATGGTCGTGCTCGCTATAAAGGTCCGTCGTGATCGTTACCGGGCCGGTGCCGCGCTCTTGAAGCTCGTACAGGTCTTCGACAGTTCGGAGACCGTCTGGCGTGCTGACGCGAGTTTCCGGAGCAAAGCACGCCGTGTCGTCTAAGAACATGTATTCGGAACAATTGTGCACGACGATGCCGTTGGCAACAAAGTGCGCCGTGTCGTTCTCGGTGAGATCGTAAACGGGCTCGACGCCGAGCGCCTTGATTTGCGCGATCTCGTCGGTGAGGACGTCGCGCGAGCGTTCGAACGGCTCGCCGGCTTCGATGACGCGTGCAAAGCGCGCCCGCGACTGCGAAGCAATGCGAATGACGCCGCGATCGCGGTAGATCTTCGCCTTGACGCCGAAGGAGAGTAAGAGCAGCTGGCTTTGCCAGAGCAGCTCCATCGAGCCTGATGCGAACTCGCCGCACTCATCGAAGAGCGCGCGCAAGAGCGTCGCTACCGATGCCCTATCAAGCGTGTAGATCGCGGGCGAGAATTGCAGGTGCGCGCTCTGCTCGACGAACTCGTCTATGGCCGACGTTTCGGCAAGGCGGCTGCCGACGGCTACGAGCGATTGCGAACCGACGCGGCCCGCGAGCGCGTGCAGCGTATGTTCGTCCAGCGAACGGCCGCCGAAGCCGGAACCGCGCAGGATGACGCGCTCGCCGATGATCGCATCGGAGAGTGCGACGTCGCCGCGCTCTTCGGTCAGAATCTTGTGGTCGGCCGTAAGCCGCAGCTCGTAGCCGGCACGCGTGCGCAGGCGGTATACGCGCTTGTGGCCGGTGGGGAAGATGCGCGAGACGAAATGCGGACGCGCGTCGGAGCCGATCACGAAACCGGAACGGCCGACGAGTTGGTCGATGCGCTGGAGTCCGTCCGCGGTCGCGACGAGCGTATCGCCCGTGACGCAGGGGTTGCTGGCATTGATGCGGCCGTCTTCCGGACACGTATGCCACTCGTTGACCGTGGTGTCGTACTGCACGCCGGGATCGGCGCATTGCCATGCGGCAACGGCGATCGCTTCCCACAGCTGCTCCGCGGGAATCGATTTTGCGATGCGACCGTCGGTGCGCCGTTTCAAATCCCACGTTTGTCCCGCATCGAGGCGCGCAAAAAACTCGTTCGGGATACGAACCGAGTTGTTCGAGTTCTGTCCCGAAACGGTCGCGTACGCCTTGGAATCCCAATTCGTATCGTACGTCTCGACCGCTAATTCTTTGTAGCCTTGACGCGCGAAATCGAGTGCGTACTGAACGTTAGCTTGCGGGATGCCGTTGGCAAGCGCCGCTCGCATCGCGGCGCGCAGGCCGGGATTGAGAGCGGGATCGAGCCGCGCGTTCTCCGGCAGCGTTTCGTCGTGAGCGGCGCGCATGATCGCGTTGAGATTCCGTTCGCAGACGATCGAGCCGGCGACCAAGTCGGAGACTTTCTGCTCCTCCTTGACCTTCCAATTGATAAACTCTTCGATATCCGGATGATCGATATCGAGGATGACCATCTTCGCAGCACGGCGCGTGGTGCCGCCGCTCTTGATCGCACCGGCAGCGCGATCGCCGACGCGCAAGAACGACATGAGTCCCGACGAGGTGCCGCCGCCCGAGAGCCGCTCGCCGTCGCTGCGTATCGAGCTGAAATTGGAGCCGGTACCCGACCCAAACTTGAAGATGCGTGCTTCACGAACCCACAGGTCCATAATGCCGCCTTCGTTCACGAGATCGTCTGCGACGCTCTGAATGAAGCAATTATGGACGACGACGTTGTTTGTCAGGAAGTTGTGGCTTTGGGTCTCGATGTCGTAGACGTCTTCGTCCGCGACGTAGTCGATCGACTCGACGATCTCTTCCGTAAGCCCCGCAACCGGCCGCGAAATCGCAGGGGTGCTGCGCTTGGGGGAGGCGCCGGCGTATGCGAGCTGCCCTTCGATCGAAACGTCTGCACGCTGCAAGAGCCGCATGCCGGGACGCAGCTCGGTGACGAAACGCCACGTCTTTGTGCTGCCCTCGCTGTCCGAAGCGAGGACGACGTGATCGGCGGTGGCTTCGACAAAGTTTCCATTGCGGAGGGAAACGCGATAGACGGACTTGACACCGTTGTGTTTGACGGCGAGGACGCGCGTCGTACCCTTGGCGTCGTATACCGGCAATCCGACGAGATTGCGCGTGACGATGTCGCCGATTGCCATCGGGCCGTCGGGAGTTGCGACGCGGGCGCGATACGGTAAGCACGCGTGCGGCGCAGGATGTTCGTAGGCGTTGCTCGAGCGCGTAAGTACGGACGTCTTGGGATCGACGAAGTAATGCCCTTGCGGCGGACCTTCGATACCGTACGCCCAATGCAAGCCCGTGTTGAACCATTGCGGCGAATTGGGAGCGCCAACTTGACGTGCGAGCATCGCACACATCTCGTCGTAATAGACCCGCGCGTCGTCATCGGAGTCGAAATAACCGTGCTTATATCCCCAGTACGTCCAGGTGCCCGCAAGACGGTTGAAGACTTGGCGCGCGTCGTTTTCGCGCGTGAACTGCTCGTCGCGCGGCAATTGCGCGAGCGCATCGTCAGGAACGGAGCGCCACAGCCATTCGGGCACACCATCCTCGGGAACGCGCCGCAGCCGCGCCGGCACGCCGGCCTTGCGGAAATATTTTTGTGCAAGGACGTCAACGGCGACTTGACTCCAGTCGCTCGGGACCATGCAATCCTTGGCTTCGAAGATCACCGAGCCATCGGGATTGCTGATGCGCGACGTCCGTGGAGCGAAGGTCAGACCCGCGTAGGGGTCTCCAGGACGTGAATACGCGCGCTCAAATTTCATGCTTTGGCGCCTCCCAGAACATCAGAAGCCATGACGGGCCCTCCACGGTGGTTATTGAGCGATGGCGATCGAACACCTGTTCGATGAAGGGCTCCGAACCGGCGCCGACGCTCGGTAACGCCCAGCATACCGCTTCGGGAGCGGGAACACAAGATATAGGGGGTCATTGTTCAATTTTTCCACTATATGTAGTCCCCCCTTGCGCAAACGCTGTGCATAAGGGCAAAAAGCCGTGGACAGCCCGGCACTCGCCGGTGGATGCTCGGCGAACAGGCCGAGCGTCCTGTGGAGAGAGACGGGGATAGCGGGGATGGAGTCTCGCAGAGCGCGGCGCTGGCTGCCCGACGCGTACCTGAGCGGCGTGGCGGAAATCTCGCTCGAGCCGCTGTGGGAGCTCGGGGTCCGTGGCATCATCGTCGACCTGGACAACACCCTTGTTGCCTACCGCGAAACCTCGGTTGCGCCCGAGCTCGCCGAATGGGTGCGCGCCGCCCGCGGCCGCGGCTTTGGCGTCGTGCTCGTCTCAAACAATTGGAGCGAGCGCGTAGCCGCGATCGGCTTGCACCTGGACGTACCGACGGTGCCGAGAGCGATGAAGCCCATGCCGGCCGCGTTCTTGCGTGCTTTGCGAGTACTGGGGACGCCGCGCGTGCAAACCGTCGTCGTCGGCGATCAGCTCCTGACGGACGTCCTCGGCGCGAAACTAATGGGAATGCGGGCAATCCTCACCGAGCCGCTGACGGAGTACGGCTTCATCACGACGCGAATGATGCGCGTCGTCGAGCGGGCCGTGCTGCGCATGGTTCGGATGCGCCCGCCTGGAGGAGCGCGACCGTGATCGTCGATGCCGTTATTTTCGATTTGTTCGGAACCTTGCTGGACATTGCGTCGCTGCGCCACGTTGCGGCGACCATTTTGGGCGACGACGCCGCCGCGAAAGTCATCCCGCGCTGGCGCGACAAGCAGATTTCGTATTCGTTTGCGGCCACGCTGATGAATCGATACGTCGATTTCGACACCATTACGTCAATGGCACTGCACTACGCGCTTGCGGAAGCAGGCGTGAACCTCGATTCTCAAAAGCACCGCACGCTCGCAGAGGGCTGGCTTTCCTTGCGTCCTTATCGAGATGCGACGCTCGCATTGGAAGCGCTTCGGTCGCGCGGCGTGCGATGCGCCGTGTTGACCAACGGAACCCTCGCGACGGCAAAACGCGCGCTTGCAAATAGCGGGCTCGATGCACTGCTCAGCGACGTGTGGAGTGTCGATGAGGTGCGGCGGTTCAAGCCGGCACCGGAAGTCTACGCATTTGCGCGCGAGCGGCTCGGCGTTCCGGGAGAACGCGTCGGTTTCGTATCTTCGAATGGTTGGGATGCGACCGGCGCGGCTGCGTTCGGTTTCCGCGTAATTTGGTGCAACCGCTCCGGTCTTCCACGCGAAACGCTCCCTCCGGAGCCGGCACACACCGTTACGTCGCTCGAGGAACTGCCGAAGATTCTCGGCATCGCCTGAAGGTTTGCGGCCGCGTACCTTAAAGAGGACGCGCGACCGCGGAGAGGTGGTCGAGTGGTCGAAGGCACTCGCTTGGAAAGCGAGCAGACCCGCAAGGGTCTCGGGAGTTCGAATCTCCCCCTCTCCGAATCGAACAAAAAGACGAACGCGTCACCACGACGCGCTCGTCTTTTTTTCTTTGGATTGCAGCGACCCTAGAC
>JBOHTT010000318.1:0-13056 GCA_050733775.1 Vulcanimicrobiaceae bacterium | reverse complement strand
CGCCTACATATGGTGGGAACGCACCGTCTTACGGCTATGACGGCCAAGCGCCCGCGCCCGTACCGATGACCGCGCAAGGTCCGCCCCCGCAGCCGCAATATCCGCAGCCGCAATATCCGCAGCAGCCGTATCCGCAGCCGCAGTATCCGCAGCAGCAAGCTCTCCCGCCGTACGCGACACCGGTCGGCGGCCAAGCGCAACCCTACGGTGCTGCACCATATGGGCAGCCGGTGTATGCGCAACCGGTGTATGCGCAACCGGTCTACTCACAGCCGGTGTACGTGCCATATCCCGTGCCGGTCTACGCGTATCCGCCGCCGAACGCGTACTATCCGCGCTTCCGCGTCCGCGTCCGCTTCCGCTAGCGACCGTTTTGCGACACTAAGTAGTCGACGATCTTCGGAACGTCGGCGTCGGCGATGGTCGCCTTATACACGCCGCGCATCTTGTTGACTTCCGCCGTCCACTGCCCTTTGGTCAACGGCGGTTGGTTGTAGATGTAATCGGCATTGTGACAGACCAGGCAATTGGCCTGAACGACGTTGACGTTCGGTCCCGGCTGAAAACTCACCGTGCCCGGCGGAACCTGGATTGACATCTTGTTCGGAAGTTTCGTCTGCGCCGATGCGACGAGCGCTGCACCGGTGATCAGCGCCATAACGAACGCGAGAACTGCAGTGCGCATCATACGCTCACCTTATAGGTCTCGATGTTGTTCTTGAGGTAGCCGGCCGGATTCCAAGCGGTCGTGAACTGCTGTTGCTGACCGTTATTTGCCGTCGCGCGACACGCAATCGTGTGCGTCCCGCTACCGACGGTCGCCGTCCACGTCGTCGTCCAGCGCCGGAAGCTGAACTTGCCGAGATCCGTGCCGAGCGTGGTGTCTTTCCACGTTTGCCCGCCGTCGTCGGAAAACTCGACCTTCTTGATCCCGCTGCCGCCGTCGAACGCGATGCCACGCACGGAGACGCCGACTTCAGAGCCTGTTCCGGTCGCCAAACCGGAAAGGAACGCGCCGTCTTCGATGTTGGTGACGAACGAACGGACCACCATTTTGTTGATTGGAATCGTCTTGAATCCGGTCTGCGTCGGTCCGACCGATCCCCCCGGCGTATCCGGAATGCGATACGCCGTCGCCATCCAGAAATTGGCGTCGACGTGATCGATGATTTCGATATTCGAAAGCATCTTCACCCAGTACGTGGCGAACCACCCCGGCACGACGAGACGGATCGGAAAACCGTTGAGCAGCGGCATCGCTTCGCCGTTCATCTCGTAGGCGATGATGATGTCCGGGTTGCTCATGATCATGTCGATGTCGAGCGCTTTTTTGAAACGCGGCGTTGCTGGGAGAACGCCCTGATCGAGACCGTGGTAGGACATTTGCTTGGCGCCGGATGCGACGCCGGCTTTGGCGAGCACGTCTTTCAGACGCGCACCTTTCCAGCGCGCGTTCCCCATCGCGCCGTTCGCCCACTCACCGCCGGCGACCGGCGGGATGAACAATCCGCGGCTATTGCCCGAGCATTGATCGACCGCGACGACTTCGACCGGCTCGAAGTCCTTCTGCAATTGCTCGACGCTGAGCGTCAGCGGCTTTTTCACCAGGCCGTGAACTTGCAGGCGAAAGGTCGAGAGATCGACTTCCATCGGAATTCCGGCTTCGTGCCAGCGCACGAAGAAATAATCGTTGGGCGTGATGTCGCTCTTGTCGAAAACGCCGAACGGCGTCTCGAGGATTGGCGGCCGGTTCGCCTGCACGATCATCGGCTGTTTCTGCGGGTAAGCCGCCAGCGGACGCCGGCCATTCTTCATCGGCAAGTCCACCGATGAGCTGCCACCGTATTCCGCTGCGTTTGCGCCTACCGCCATCACGCCGGCCGCGCCGGTCGCAGCAGCGGATGCGACAAATCCTCGCCGTGTATAAAGCATGATCCCCTCCGCTTTATCCCGGGTGTTGGTAGGCTATTCTGCGGCGGCTACAAGCCTTTCCTCGGTCGCAGCGCCGGATTGCAAACAAACGATCGAGATCGGCGTCTGGCCGTCCAACGTATCATTTTTCGCGAAAAACCACTCGGCGATAGCCTTATCGTCGAGACGCTTGCGCAGTTTTGTGACCACCTGAAACGCCAGGCGAAGTCGCGCCCTGTGTTCCGGCGTCGGCACGCTCTCACCGATCATCCACGCGTGCACGTCACCGGTTTTCATTGCGCCGCCGATAACCGCAACGAAACGTCGCCCGACGATGCGAACCAACTCCGTGACGCTCGCGCGAAACTCCGGCGTCGAGTCGGCGTGGAAGGTCTTCGCCGGACGGGGCGGCGCGGCGGCGGGCTTCGCAGCGGCAGCCTTGCGCGCTTCGACAGCTGCGGCGGCCTCAGCGGCCTCGTCATCAACGTTCTGAATTGCCTGCGCGAGAAGCGGATCCAGCTCGCGTTCGTCGATGAGGCTCGGCGCGAGAAACAGCGCGCGAGTCATCGAGGTGGCAACGTCGTCATCCATCCGATATCTCCCCACTAGCCACAGGCCAGAGCCGAGACGGCTTTGAGGGCTAGTTTCGAGGAGAGACCGGCGGTCCCGCCTTAACGCTCGGGATGGACTATTCTGACCTGTTCCGCGTTAGGCCGGAAAGCAAAGTCAGGCTTTCTGAAATCGATCCGAGCTTCAAAGAGAAGCATCTCGATAAAGATACCGCCGATAAAGAATTTGAGCGCGACAACGAGCGCCTCTCCAAGCTCCAATATCTCCTGTACGCCGAGCACAAACGATCGCTGCTCGTCTGTTTACAGGGGCTGGATGCGTCCGGCAAAGACGGCACGATCCGCCACGTATTTGCGGCACTCAATCCTCAGGGCGCGCGCGTACACTCCTTCAAAGTTCCCTCGCAAGAAGAGGCAGACCACGATTTTCTCTGGCGCGCACACCGGCAGACGCCCGGAAAAGGTGAGATCGCGATCTTCAATCGTTCGCACTACGAGGATGTGCTCGTCGCCCGCGTGCACGATCTTGTCCCTGAAGCCGTATGGTCGAAGCGCTACGAGCTCATCAACGACTTCGAAAGGAACCTCGTCGCGGCCGGTACGTCCGTTCTCAAGTTCTATCTCCATATCAGCGAGGATGAGCAGCTAAAGCGCTTCAGAGACCGGCTGGAGGATCCAGCGAGGCACTGGAAGATCAGTGAGTCGGATTACGTCGAGCGCTCGTACTTCAAGCAGTACCTGAAGGCCTACGAAGACGCGCTGTCTCGAACCAGTATGAAGCACGCGCCTTGGTTCGTCATCCCGTCAGACCGTAAGTGGTTTAGGAACCTCGCGGTATCGAGAATCGTGGCGGAAACACTCGAATCGCTGGGAATGCATTTCCCGCCTGCAACCATCGACATCGCCGACATCCGTCGGCGCTATCACGAAGCAGCGGAGCGCAATTAGGGTATGCTCTCACTATGAGGGTCCGGTTTGCCGGGGCGCTGACAGCTAGCTTTGCGATCACCACATTGGCTGCGGGGGCGCAAACGCCCGCGCCGTACGCTTCGTCCGTCCACCATCTTCAGCAGCGGATGCACGTGATGCTCACGAACGTCGCGCGTCACAACGAGCAAACCGACGTTACGCTCGAGCCGAACAAGAGCGGGCTTCGCACGATCGTGCGTGTCACGGTGGGTCCGTCGTTTCGCCGTTCGCTCACGAAAGGCGTGGACGAATACATCGAGATTCACAAAGGCGACTGCCGTCGCAACACCGTTGCGAATCGCAGCCATATGATTCCGTTGAGCCCGATCGCGAACGGCGTCTCGCAAACGGAAGTGAACGTCCCGCTCTCCACCTTGACGGGGCACGGGAACGTCATTACCACCCGCACGGCCGACGGAACGGTGGTCGACTGCGGCTCGCTCTGATGAGAACTCTCGTGCTGATGGCAGCATGCTTGATGTTGATATTCGGAGCTGCGAACCAGGCGGTGCGGTCGGCACCGACGAGCGCGCAAATCCCGTCCGGCCGCGAGGGCGACCTCATCCGGTACGGCCGCGACCTGATCGTGCACACGCGCCAGTACGCCGGCAAATATGTCAGAGCCGGTATGGATTGCGCCGCGTGCCACATCGATGCCGGGACGAAACCGCACGGCGGCTCGTTCCTCGGAATCTACGCGACGTTTCCCCAATGGAACAAGCGCTCGAAGCGCTTCATCGCCGTGCAGGACCGGCTGCAAGAGTGCTTCCTCTATAGCATGAACGGAAACCCACCGCCGCCGAACAGCCGCGAGATCATAGCGATGACGGCGTATATCGCCTGGCTATCGCGCGGCGCGGAAGTCGGCAAGGGCTTTGCCGATCAGGGTTTTGTAAAAGTGCATCCGTCGCATGCGCCCGATAAAGCGAACGGTGCCAAGATCTATTCGCAAAAATGCGCGATGTGCCACGCGGCCAACGGCGGGGGCAATCCTTCAGCGGGTTTTCCGCCCCTGTGGGGACCAAAATCGTTCAACACGGGCGCCGGAATGAACACCAAGATGGCGTCCTTCGTGCGCGCCAACATGCCGGCGAACGCACCGGGGACACTCTCGGACCAACAAGCGTCGGATGTCTCCGCGTACGTGTTGTCGCATCCGCGCCCGACCTTCGATCCGAACCGCGCGATCGCGTTCCCGTCAGTGCCGGCCAAGTTCTTTTAGCAGCCACTCCCAAAAATTGGGAGGGCGATTGCGAAGGTGCGTGACGACGGAAACGACCTCGTCCGTCGTCCACGTGTTGCCTTCAAATATTTCGGCGACTTTTCCGCGAGGATCGACGAGTATCGCGTTCTCGCCATGCACGAAACCATATTTTGGATCGTCGAACGTTCGCACGCCAAGTGCTGCCGCAAAATCCAGCACCGCACGCGGATCTCCCGTCAAGAGACTGACGCGGTCGCTGCGAAATCCGTACGTTTTCGCGTACGCTGCAAGGACTGCCGGTTTGTCGTAAGCCGGGTCGATGGTCACTTCGACCAGCCGCGTGCCTGCGTCGAGTCGATTCTGCAGCTGTGCGACGTGCGCGGAGATGAGCGGGCACTCGTCCGCATCTTTGCAGCGCGTGTAGATGAACGCGAGAAAGACATACTTGCCCTGCTGCGACGCAAAGGTGAACGGTCTCCCCGACTGGTCGACGAATGACGCTGAAGGAAGCTCGTCGCCCACGCGCAGGGGGATCACGGCAGCAAGCATCGCGACGACAAGCGCGAGCTTAAGAATCATTCACGGCTTCGGCGAAACGCCTGACGAGCAAATCGATATTCGTGATCGCGGTGCCGACCACGATCGCATCGGCGCCTGCGCCGAACGCGGCAGCAGCTTCTGATGGATTTCCGATGCCTCCCTCGCACACGGTGAACGGCGCGCCGAGCGCTTTGATTGCGACGACGAGATCGAGCGCCGGCAGTTTTGCACCCTTCGTCTCGCGCGTGTAGCCGCACAACGTCGTGCTGACGATATCGGCGCCGGCTGCGAGAGCACCTCGCGCATCCTCAAGCTCCGCGCAATCCGCAAACGCGATGGCACCGCGCCGATGAACGAGCGCAATGACCGCGGCAAGCGTACTTCCGTCCGGCCGGGGCCGGGACGTCGCATCGAACGCGACGATGCCGGCACCCGCATCGAGCACGCGCTCGACGTCGGAAAGCCTAGCCGTGATATAGGGTTCGAAACCGGGGACGGTATGCTTGATCAAGCCGACGATAGGCGCGTCGCCGCACCGCGCGCGCACAGCAGCGATTCGCTCCGCGCTTTCGATGCGCACGGCGATCGCGCCGTTGTCGATCGCACACGCAGCCAGCTCTGCGACGACGTTCGGCGGCGAAAGGACGGACGACGCCTCAGGCTGCACCGAAACGATGAGCCCGCGCAGCCGCGACACGTTCATCCTTCTACTTCCTTATATGCGAGCAGCAACGCGCCCTTAGCCGGCTCGTCCCGCAAAACGCGCACGTCTGCAAGCGGCATTAGCGCGCCGATCTGCTGCTGAACGCGCGCGCGAAAGAACGCTGACGCAAACGTCCCTCCGGCGAGCGCGACACCGATGTCGCTCCCGTCGTATTCCAGACGCAACGCGCACGTGCGCGAGAGATCCGCGAGCGCGGCCGCGGCCTCTTCCACCAGCGCTGCTGCATCGCGCTCTCCTTCTTCGGCAAGCACGATCACGCGCTGGGCAAAAGCCGCGAGCGCCGCCCGGTCGATCTTCCCGGTATAGAAATCGTGAGCGAGCGCGCGCAGCGTCGCGACGCCGAAGAACGCCGTCGCTTCGGCTGCGATGGGCGAGCGCCGGTCCTCATTTTGCGCTCGCATCGCGCTCGAAACGGCGCGGCGCGCAAGCGCAAACGCGCTTCCCTCGTCCCCGAAGAGAAATCCCCAGCCGCCCACGAGCGCATCGGCCCCGCGTTCGTTGCGCCCGTACGCAACAGACCCGGTTCCCGCGATGACGACGATGCCGGGTGCGAACTCGAAAGCCGCCGCGTGCGCGATGCGCGCATCGTGTACGTAGCAGGTGCGTTTGGTCCGCAGCTGTGGTTCGACGCCGACGATCGTGCCTTCGTAGCCGCTGATGCCGGCGACGATGGCTTCAAACGTACTATTGCGCGGCAACGATGCCTTCTGCAGCGCATCGGCGAGCGCGCCCTCGAGTGCGCGCGCGAAACGAACGGACGTCGACGATTGCCCGATATGATCGCACGGCCCCGCGACTCCACGCCCCAATACCGCGCCACGCTCGTCAGCAACCAGCGCGATTGTGGAGCTTTGTCCGCCGTCGATCCCGGCGAAGAGCTTCACGGGCGGCGTAAATCGACGCCCGCCGCGACGAGCCGGTCCCGCAGCAGGCGCGCGTCGACGTAGCGGAACGGGACGTGGCCGCGAACCGAAATCGCGGCAGCAGTGCCGGCAGCTTGTCCGAGCGTCATTACCGTCGGCGTCAAACGCGTCGTCGCATGCGCTTCGTGCGTCGTCGAAATACAGCGCCCCGCGACGATGACGTCGTCGACTTCCAGCGGCACGAGACACCGATAGGGAATCTCATATGCCGAACCCTTCGGCAAGCGAACCGTCGTCGTACCCTCTCCTTTTGGATTATGGATGTCGATCGGATACGCGCTGCGCGCGACGGCATCGGGAAACTGTTTTGCCTCTAAGACGTCTTTTGACGTCAACGTATATTCGCCGACGATGCGGCGCGACTCGCGAATGCCGATCTGCGTTGCCGTCGCGGCAAGCCGCGCATCTTTGAAGCCGGGCACGCGTTTGCGGAAAAAATCGAACAATTCCATCACTTGCTTGCGCGCTTCCATTTCGGCGCGCGTTAGATCGTCGGGATCGAGCGGATCGATGTCGACCACGCGCGTCATGTTGACGGTAAGCTCGTCCGGATACGGCGTCGCGAAGAGCGACACGAGCTCCCGTTGCACGTTGACCTCACCACTCTCGCGCGCGTTTTTCCATAATTGATAGAGCCCAGCGATTGCCGTGAGCCGGTTGGGCGTGCGCTCGTGCGTTTTGAGCGACGTGCGCATCTCATCGGGATGTTGGCGGACGTACGTCGCGAGCGCCTCCATGTCGACGTGGCTGATCCGGAACATCATCGTCGCGGGCTGCACGCGTCCGCGCAGATCGTGCTCCTGCATCTTCACGCCCGCCGAGGCTGCGACGAATGCATCCGCCGTCGCATCGATCGTGCGCCCGGCGAGAATTTCGCGCACACCGCCGACTGTAGCAAAACGGCCCCCGCGCACGCGCCCTTGCTCGTCCGTGATGGCATCGAGAAAGTACGCGTGCAAGAGCACGCCGGCGCCGGCTTCTTGCATTAGGTCGAAGAGCAGCGCCTTATGCACTTCCGGATCGAACGGCGTGATCGAGTCGACGTAGTCACTCGAATCCGGGAGATGACCTGGCGACGCACCGAGCGCGACGAGCCGCTCGACGATCTCTTGCGCGATTCCGCCGACGATGCGATCGTTGCCCGAATGAAACGTCATCCACGGACCGACCATCGATGCGGTCGCCGTGCCGCCAAGGAAACCGTAACGCTCGACAACCAGGACTCGCGCGCCATTTCGTGCGGCCGCGATTGCCGCCGCGCAGCCGGCATTACCGCCGCCGACGACAAGGACGTCGCATTGTTCCATCACATCTCTGCCAGCTCGTCGTAGAGATAGACCATCGTCTCGATGCCGCCGTAAAACTGGCTGAGCTTAAAGCGTTCGTTCGGCGCGTGAATCGCATCGTCGGGTAGTCCTACGCCGATCAGCACCTGCGGCAGCTGCAAAATACGATCGAACGATGCGACCGGACCGATGGTTCCTGCGCCGCCGATAAACACCGGCGGCTTGCCGAAACCGCGTTCCATCGCGCGAGCAGCGGCGACGACGGCGGGATGTTCGCGCGAGGTCACGACGGCGCGTGTATCGCCGTCGTCTTCGATTTCGACGCGCACGCCGGCCGGCGCGATTTTCTCCAAGAACGCGCGAACGCTGCTTCGTACTTGCAGCGGATCCTGATCGCCGACGAGCCGAGCGGTCAGCTTCGCCCGCCCCCACGCCGGAATGATCGTTTTCGTGCCGGCGCCTTGATAGCCGCCCCAAATGCCGTTGATCTCGAGCGTCGGACGGTACCACAAGCGCTCGAGCGGTTTGCGATCCGTCTCTCCGCCCGCAAGCGCCGGAACGCCGAGCGCGCGTGCTTCCGCCGCTTCATCGTACGGAAGCGTGTCGACGTCGCGGCGCGCGTCGCCGGCGAGCTTTGGAACGCCGTCATAAAATCCGGGCACGACGACGCGCCCGCGTTCGTCCTTGAGTTGCGCGAGCATTTGCGCCAGCGCTTCAATCGGGTTCTTCACGACGCCGCCGAAGACGCCGGAGTGCAGGTCGCTGGACGGCCCGTGCACCGCCACTTCCCAGCGCACGAGGCCGCGCACGCCGGTCGTGAGCGACGGAATGTCCTCCGCAAAAACTGCCGTGTCGGAAACGACCACGACGTCGCAGGTGAGCAAGTCTTTGTGATCGGCAAGAAAGCGTTCGAAATTCGGCGAGCCGATTTCTTCTTCGCCTTCGACGACGACCTTGACGTTCAGCGGCAGCTTTCCGCGCACGCGCAAGTGTGCTTCGAGCGCGGCGATGTGCATCAGCACTTGGCCTTTGTCGTCGACGCTGCCGCGGCCGAAAATATTGCCGTCGCGAACCGCAGCTTCAAAAGGCGGCGATTTCCAGAGTTCCAGCGGGTCGGCCGGCTGCACGTCGTAATGGCCGTAGATCAGCATCGTGGGTTTTCCGGGCGCGCCCAGCCACTCGCCGTATGCGACCGGATTTCCCGCCGTCTCCAGCACGTCGCCGCGCTGCATTCCCGCCTCGCGCATCCGATCGACGACCCGCTGTGCGCATTCGCGAACGCGATCGCGATATGCCGGATCGGCGGAAATCGACGGGACGGCGATGAGCTGCTTTAGCTCGGCGAGATAGCGCTCACGTTCGCCGCGAACGTAGGTGATGAGGGATGTTTGCGTGCCGGATGTCACCATGCGGCCGATTTCCCTCATCGCGGCGAACGTCCTCGGGCTCGTCATCCGGGTCGTCGAGATCGATATTGACGCGAAGCCGAAGGCCGGCCAGCGTCAAGCTGAAATGCGTGCCGAAGTACCGCATCAGGCCTCCATTCGTCGCCATGTCGTAACGGCGAGCACCAGAGCAAGAACCGAAATTCCATACATCAACGCGACGCGCACGGCGGGCTCGAAACCAATGAACGACTGCAGCACGACGTCGCCGTTTGCGCTCAAATGCGTACCGCTCAGGTACGCCATCGGATTGAAGAGATTGATGGCGGTGAGGATCTCGTGCCAGGGCGCCGGAAAGCGCGCGGCTTCGAGGGACGCGCCGATGATGAAGATCGGCCAGGATACGCCGACAATCGCCGATCCGGAAAACCGTAGGCCTGCGCTGACGGCTTGCACGATCGCATACCACATGACGGCGAAGCCGAAAGCGCGCAGCAGATCGGCGGCGGTGCCACCCCATCGCACGGCGACGGCTCCTCTCGAGATCAGTAAAAAACACGCGATCTCGATACCGAGCACGAGCGCGAACGCGCACAGTAGCACGCCCAGGTCGATGCCGATGAAGGTTAGCGCCATCGCGATGCGACTTTGCGGTCGCGTCCACGTATACGAGAGATGTTCCCGCAGACGATTGAGGCTCGTCGAAATCACGGAGGCCAGAATCGCCGTCGCCCAAGCCGCCAGCGACGTGAACACGACGACGGAAACGGTGTGGACGTTATGCCGATCGACTTCGATCTTGATGACCGCGCTCGTCGAATGGTATTCCGCGATCGCGTACACGGTGAGCGCGATGCCGATGACGATCGCGGCGAAGATCAGAAACGAGCGCTGTAAGCGGAGATATTCGTAGTATGCCACTTACGCCTCCGTCCGCCGCCACGCGACCGTGGCAACGACGCATCCGACGAGAAAGATTGCGTACGCGAGAATCGTCTGATAGGCATACGCCAGCGGAACAACGTGACTCTTGACTTCCGAGAGCGAAACGGGATCGATGATTACGCTATCGCCATGTTGTGTGACGAAATAGGCGAGCGGATTCAAAAAGTTCAAGGCGTCGAGGATGGCATGCAAGGGCGCCGGCATCGGTATCGCGAGAGCCAGCAAGAGCATCCAGAAAAACGCCCACGAGAGGCCGGCGGCCGCACTGCCTTTGACTTTGTTCCATGACGTCGCAGCTTCGACCAGTCCGTACCACATCAGTGGAATCGCGAGAAAACGCACAAACGAGATTCCGGCGCTCGAATCCGCTTTGAAGTGCATGAATGGGATGCCATCGACGACGGCAATGACGAGCGCGGCAATGACGACGTACGCGAGCACGATCGTGGCAACATCGACGATCATATAACCCAAAGCGATCCGTTCGCGCGGCGTGGGCCGCGTCCAAATGTACGCGAGATGCTCCCGGTCCCGGTTGAGGGTTGCGGTCAGCATCGTCGCCATAATGCACGACGCATAACCGGATGCCGAGAAAATTCCGCTCAACGTGAAGGGATGCGAATGCGCGCCAGTCGCGTGGATGCTGCGCGTTGCCGTCAAACTCAGAATTCCCAGCACGACGGCGATGCCTGCAAACCAAGAAAACATCTTTCGCGCGTGCATGAACTCGACGAGGCTCATTCCGGCTTCTCCGAGACGACGTCGAGGAAGATGTCTTCGAGGTTGCGATTGACGATGCGAAGGCTGGTGGGATGGAAGCGCTCCAGCTGCCGCGCGATTTCTTCTTCTTTCTCTTTGACGCTTACGCGCAGCATGTTGCCGGCGCGGTCGATGCGCCGAATCGCGGAAGTGTTGAATGTGCCGTTGAGGTCCGGAATCGACGGATCGAACGTCGCTTCGACGACCTTTTCGCTCGCTTTGAGCGACTCGACGTCGCGGTGCAGCACGAGCTTCCCGCCGCGCAGAATTGCGACGTGGTCGGCAGCGCGTTCGACCTGACCGATCTGGTGCGAGCTGAAGAGCACCGTGCCGCCGTCCGTCGCGCATTCGATCAGCAGATCGAGCACGACGCGCTGGAATATCGGATCCAGTCCGCTCGACGGCTCGTCGAGCACGAGAACGCTCGGCCGGCTCGAAAGAGCGAGCACGAGCGCGAGCGCGGTCTTTTGTCCTTTCGAGAGCGACCGTACGCGCTTGCGTACGTCGAGCTGAAAGATGCCGAGCAGCTCGGTTGCGCGGGCACGATCGTGGCGCGGCTGCGAGCGCCGGTCGAGCTCGACGTGCTGCTGCACCGTTAGCTCATCGAAGAGCGCGCTGGTCTCCGGCACGTACGAGAGGTGCTCGAACGTTTCAGGACTGACGGCCGAGCCGCCGACCTCGAGCGACCCGGACGTCGGATGCAGAAAGCCGAGCAGGCATTTCATCGCCGTCGTCTTGCCGGCACCGTTCGGTCCGAGCAATCCGCAGATCGAGCCTTCGCCGACGTGCAGCGTCAAATCGCTGACGGCTTCGAACTCGCCGTAGCGCTTCGTAAGGTGGTCGATTGCGATAACCGGTTGTGCTTCGTTCATTCTTCCTCTCCGGGATACCAGCGTTGGAGCGTGTTCTGGAAAAGCCGCCGCACGGCGTCGCGACCGAGGCCGATGCCTTTGGCGGCGCGCACGGCGTCGTCGAAGGCCGGCCCTGCGACCTCCTCGCGCAACTCGCGCGACGCGGTCCCGTTCGAGCGGACGAACGAGCCGCGGCCGGGGCTCGTCTCGATGATGCCGTCGTGCTCGAGATCGCGGTAGGCGCGCGCGACGGTATTCGGATTCACGGTCAGCTCGAGGGCAAGCGCTTTGACCGTCGGCAGCTGCTCGCCGGAAGCCAGCGTGCCGAGTACGACACCGCGCTTGACCTGCTCGATGAGCTGCAGATAGATCGGGACCCCGGACCGGGGATCGACCGTAAAAATTGCGGGCAAGGGTTAGAGCTTCGGCCCCCAGCCTTCAAAGGAACCGGGATTCCGCGGGGACGGAATGACGGCTGGCCGGGGGGCGCCGAAGGGCTGGGGACGGTCGGGGCGGCGAACCAACATGACGACTTCTCCTAACGACATATTGAACTAGTACACTAGTACAATAGGTCAAAGCGCGACGCCTGTCAACCCCTTGGGCGCCTCACCGAGCCGGACGATCAGGCTTTGCTTGCCTCGTTTCAACTCGAAATCATGGGTTTTGCCGTCGTACGGGAGCCGCTCGGACGGGTAGGTCCCGTACTCCCACCACCAGCGGCCGTCGATCTTCTCGACGATGTCGTTCGTGCGTAACCCCGCATCGTAGGCGGGCCCGCCGGGTCGCACGTACGCGCGCAAGTTGCCGTCGCTGGTCTTGAAGAGGCGATAAAAGTACGCCGGCTTTTCCGATTTGGGCTCGTAGGCGAGCCCTCGCGAAAACAGCGTGTTCGCGATCGCCGGCTGCGACGTCATCCATGTGTGCAGCCGCAGCAAGAGATTGATCCCGAGCTTTTGCGCATCGGCCGCGGCGGGCGCGCGCGAAAGG
>JBOHTT010000317.1:0-7692 GCA_050733775.1 Vulcanimicrobiaceae bacterium | reverse complement strand
AAAGCCAGCCGGAATCATCGAACGGCGCGTCGGTTGTGGTTGCGACCATCACGCCGGAGATTAAAGGCAGTTTGACTTCTTTAAGACGAGGTTTTGCTTGGCTTTTCTTGCGCTGACTTATCCACTTCTTCACACCACGGCTGTGAGCAATTCCCTCGATGGTTTTGCCGCTCCGTACGCTTTTCGGATGCTTTTCGATATTCCAGTCCGTCTTCACGTAGCGGTCTTTGTCTTTGATGAGTAACCAGGGCTCGCCGCTCTCACCTTGATGCGACCGGCCACCCATTTTGACGAGCGTGAACTCGCCCTTGAGCTTGTGGCCGTGCATGATAAATTTGATCTTGCCTTTCTTGATCTCACGGATCGGATCGTCGCCTTCGGCAAGCTCGTACGTTCCTTCGTCCCACACGATCACTTCGCCGGCGCCGTAGTGTCCCTCGGGAATGATTCCTTCGAAGGTGCGATACTCGAACGGATGATCTTCCACGTGCATCGCAAGACGTTTGTCGCCCGGATTGAGCGACGGGCCTTTGGGGACCGCCCACGACGCCAGCACGCCGCCCGCTTCGAGACGGAAATCATAGTGTAATCGCGACGCATCGTGTTTCTGGACGACGAACGCGAGCGTGCCTTTGCTCTTGCGCACGGCGCCTGCGGGCTCGGGCGTTGCTTTGAAATCGCGCTTTCGCTTGTATTCCGCGAGCGGTTTAGCTTTTGCCGGCATCGTTCTTACTTACCCCACAGCTGACCGTTGCGGTTCCACGGCTGCCAGACGAACAAAGCGAGAACGACGGCAACCAGGATTGCCGAAACGATCCTCCACGAGCGATTTCGGACGGGCATAGCAAGCGGTTTTTCTTCATCGCAGCAGCGAAGCATCCGTTATGGCGATCGTGGGGCTGGTTTTGGCGCTTGCCGGTGCGGCCTTCGGGCTCAGCCGAAGCCGCTCGGGAGCCGGCGGGTACTATGAGTCGGACGTGTACGCCTTGACCGCGATTTCTCACCGCCGTTTTGCGACAGCCAGCCTCGGCTTTGCTGGCGCCTTTGCGCTACTGGCCGCATTCCCGCTCATTCCGGTGTTCCCGTTCCTTGCCGCATACGTGCTCCTCGCGATCTTGTATGCAACGTCGTTTGCGCGCGGCGCGCAAGAGGAGGATGACGTATGAGTCATCGGTTCAGTCCGCGACCGAATCGCGCCGGCGAAATCGGATGGCTCGAGTGGGATCGGGAAGCATTCGAGCGCGCGAAAAGCAGCAACCGTCCGATTTTACTCGGCATCTCCGCCGTGTGGTGCCACTGGTGCCACGTCATGGACGAAACGACGTATTCAGATCCGCGCGTCATTTCGCTGATCCGGGAGCACTTCGTGCCGATTCGCGTCGACAACGACAAGCGTCCCGACGTCAACACGCGCTATAACATGGGCGGCTGGCCGACGACGGTGTTTCTCGCACCGACCGGCGAGATATTGACGGGCGCGACGTACGTACCGCCGGACGACTTCGCTGAGATGCTGCAGCAAGTCGCGGACGCCTGGAAAGAACAGCGCGGCGAGCTCGAGCGGCGTCTCGAAGAGCGCCGTGCGACGGCAAAGGCGCCGCAGCGAACGCGCGCAGAGAGTCTCGATACAAGCGCCATCGATGCGATCGTCCGAACGATCGTCGAAGGCTACGACGAGACGTACGGCGGCTTCGGCGAGGCACCGAAATTTCCGCAGACCGAAGCGCTGAACTTTCTGCTCACCCTCTATCGGCGCGATCGCGCCGAAGGGAAGGCGGACGAGCGGATGTACGAAATCCTCGCGCGCACGGCGTTGGCGATGGCGCGTGGCGGAATGTACGATCACGTCGAGGGCGGATTCTTCCGCTACTCGACGACGCGCGATTGGTCCGTGCCGCATTTCGAAAAGATGGCGGAGGACCACGCCGGACTCTTACGTTTTTACGCCGATCTGTACCGGGTCTCCGGCAACGAGCAGTTCGGCCAAACCTTGCGTTCGGCGCTGCGCTGGCTGCGAAGCGTGCTACGGAATCCCGGCAGTGCGCTGTTCGGCGGAAGCCAAGACGCCGACGAGCACTACTTCTCGCTCGAGCTCGATGAGCGGCGCAAGAACGAGGCGCCGTACGTCGACCGCACGGTCTACACGAATTGGAACGCCGACTTGGCGAGCGCGCTCGTCGCGGCGGCCGTCGCGCTCGATGACGACTCCGTGCTTGCCGATGCACGGGCGGCGCTGGAAGCGCTATACGAGCAAATGCTCGATCCCGCAACGCAGCTCGCGTATCATTTTCGCGCGCCGCAGGGCGAGCCCGAGCACGGGCCGCTGCTGACGGATCAAGCCGCGCTCTTGGATGCGTCTCTCGACGTGCACGCTGCGACGGGCGAAGCGACGTTCCTCGAGCGCGCGCAGGCGATCGCGGATGCGACGATCGCGCAGCTGCGCGACGAGAGCGGCGCGTTCCTGGACAACGCCGCCGGCGACGTGCTCGGCAATCTCAGGGCGCCGTTTCATCCGCTCGACGAGAATGCGAGAATCGCGGACGCGCTCTTGCGACTCGGGCCCATTTTGAACGACGAGCGCTACACGCGCATCGCGCGCGAAACGCTGCAGGCGATCGACGCCGATTGGCGCCGCGCCGGCCCCTTTGCGGCGCCGTACGGTGCGGCGCTGCTGCGCGTTCTCGGTGAGCCGCTCACGATCGTGATCGTCGCCGACGCGCAGGCGAGCGCGACGCTACGCGATGCCGCGCTCCGCACACCGAATCCGCTCGCGATCGTCTACACGCTGCCGCACGACGAGAAAACGCTCGCGACGCGCGGCTATCTCGCGACGAGCGAGCCGCTCGCGTACATCTGCGAAGGCACGCGTTGCGCCGCGCCGGCCCGCGATGCCGCGACGCTGCAAGAATCCTACGATGCGCTGCGTCAGCTGCCGGTGCGGTAAAACGCCGTCCAGAACCAACACCCCCAGATCCCGACGATCGCCGAATAAGAACACAGGAGCGTTCCCCACCACCGCAAACCGTCGCGCGACGCTAGACACATCAGCGCGAAAAGAAACGGCTCGAAGTCGAGCGCGTGCCGCATACCGAACTGCGTGAAGCCGGTGACGTAATAGAGCAAATTCGGCGCTGCCGTCAGCAGCGTCGCAATCCACAGCGCCGCGACGAGCCGTCTCGGCGCTCGCGCGAAGAAAGCGATGACGAGCGCGGGGCTGGTGAACGGCAACGCCAGTCCCCACTGCGTCGGCGCGATGTATGGCCACGCCGGCAAGAGCGCCGGGCCCGCAAGAAAAAACGCGTTCAGCTGCATCGGCAGATACGCGAGCCGGAACGGCGAGCCGGTCGGCATTCCGGCTCGATCCTGATGGTACCAAGCCGAATATCCGATGTCGTACCAGACGCCCCAGCGCGCCTGATTGTACGCAAGCCAGAGAATGACGGCGATCGCTGCGACGCCCGCAAATCCGCGCACGCGCGCCCGCCGCACGCCGGCGGACTCGTCCACCAGCAACAACGCGAGATACACCGGAATCGCCAGCACGAGCGAAAAACGCGAGAACGCAGCACACGCTGCGAAGAGCATCACGAGCCAGCCGCGCTTCGCGCCGAACAATTCGACCAGTGCGAGCAACGTGAAGCACGCTGCGCTGACATGCGCGAGATACCAGACGTCGCCGAAGACGCCGCAGAAGAACAGATCGGTCCCGAATAGCAAGAATATCGCGAGCACGATGCGGGAGCGCCATGGGACGCCGAGCCGGCGCGCGAGCTCCCAACCCGCGCCGGTGGTAATAGCGGTGATAATCCAGGACAGCATCGTCTGATTGGCGCTCAGACCCCAGACCGCAGTAAAGGGCAACGACAGCAGCGCCGGCATCGGGCCCTCGATGATGTAGAAATGGCCGTTGTACGCAAGCGCGTCGATCCAGTTGCCGGGGATCGTGACCCACACGTGACCGTGCAACCAAGCATCGGCCAAAATGACATAGTTGTCGTACGCCGTCGCGTGCGAATGCCAAGCGAGCATCAAGGCGCCGAACGTCACGATCGCAACCGCAACCGGCGCAAGCCACAGCCTCACCTGGAAAGGCCGTTCGACGGTCGCGTGCAACTATTCCGCCCATGATTTCCGCCCGCCGCGTCGTCGTCGCCGAGCCGTTCGCCGAAAGCGGCCTCGCCGTGCTCCGCGATTCGGGCATCGAAATCGACTCGCAGGTCGGCAAGCCGCGCGATGCATTGATGGCTGCGCTGGCGAGCGCCGACGGCTTGATCGTGCGCTCCGAAACGAAAGTCGATCGCGAGCTGATCTCCGCGGGACGGCGTCTGCTCGCCGTCGCGCGCGCCGGCGTGGGCGTCGATGCAATCGACGTCGATGCCGCGACGCAAGCCGGTATCGTCGTCCTCAATACGCCGGGCGCAAACACGATCGCGGCAGCCGAGCAGACGTTTGCTTTGATGCTTTCACTGATTCGCCATACCGTCGACGCGGCGAGCTCGCTGCGCAGCGGGAGATGGGACCGCAAATCGTTCGTCGGCACGGAGCTGTACGGCAAGACGCTTGGCATCATCGGCTTCGGCCGCATCGGCGCCTACGTGGCGGAGCGCGCGCGAGCGTTCGGCATGAAGCTGCTCGTGCACGACCCTTACGCGACGCAGTCGCGTGCCGGCGCGCTGGGCGTCGAGCTTTTGGAGCTACCGGATCTGCTGCGGCGTTCCGATATCGTCTCGCTGCACGTCGCACTCACCGAGAACACGCGCGGCATGATTGGCCCCGCCGAGCTTGCGCTCATGCGGCCGCACGCACGGCTGATCAATTGCTCGCGCGGCGGCGTCGTCAATGAAGAAGCGCTGCTCGATGCCCTCGATAACGGCAAGCTCGCGGGTGCCGCGCTCGATGTCGTCGCACAGGAGCCGCCGCGGGAAGGCAGCACGGGTGCGCGCTTGCACCGTCATCCGAAAGTCGTCCCGACGCCGCATCTCGGCGGTTCGACCGTTGAGGCGCAAGAACGCATCGCCGTCGAGCTCGCGCACGATCTCGCGCGTGTGCTGCTCGGTAGTCCGGCAGCAGGCGCCGTCAACGCGCCGGTGTTCGGTGGCCCGCAAGGCGAACGGATGCGGCCGTTCTTGGAGACCGCGTACCGCATCGGCCGTTTCTATCCGCAATATGCGAAGCCGGCGTCGCTTCCGACGCTGACGCTCGTCGCGGAAGGCGAGCTGGCCGATTTCGATTCGGCGCCGCTCGTGGCGTCATTCCTTTCGGGACTCCTGCAGATCACGACCGACCGCCGCGTCACGGTCGTCAACGCCGAGGCGATCGCGCGCGAACTCGGCGTGCACGTCGAGTCGCGCACGGCTTGCCGCCTCGGCGCCTATGCGTCGGCGCTTCGCTTAATCGCCGGTGAGACGACCATTGTGGGAACCGTCATGAACGCGTCGCCGCGCCTCGTCGAGCTCGACGGCTTTGAGATTGACGCGATTCCGATCGGCGGGCTCGTGCTCACGAAGCATCGCGACGTGCCGGGAATGATCGGCAAAGTCGGTACGATCCTCGGCGACGCGCGCGTCAATATCTCGTCAATGCAGGTTTCGCGGACGCAAGACGTCGGCGGGGATGCGGTTATGGTGCTCGGCGTCGACGGCCGCGTCCCGGACGAAGCGATCCAATGGCTGCGCAAAGTGCCGGGCATCAACGCGGTGCACGCGATCGAAGTTTGATCCCGTTTGTCATCCCGAGCGTAGGGCGCAAAGCGCCCGTAGTCGAGGGACAGCCGTAATGCTGAGGGTTGGGTGATCGTACTCTTAGCACGGCATGGCGAGACGACGTGGAATCTCTCCGGCCGCTATCAGGGCCGGCGAGAATCATCGTTGTCGGGGCTCGGCGTGCGGCAAGCGATGGCGTTGGCGGAAGCGCTCGTCCACTTCAAACCGCGCATCGAGCGCATCGTCTCGAGCCCGTTGCTCCGATGCACCGCCACGGCACAGTTCGTCGCCGAACGCATCGATCTCAAAGTCGAAACGGATCCCCGTCTTATCGAGATCGGGCACGGCGATTGGGAAGGCCGTTTGCGCGACGACATCATGCGCGAAGAACCAGGGAACTGGTATTTGTGGAAGAACGAGCCGACGGAAATCACCTTCTCGGAAGGCGACAACATGCAGAAAGTGGCCGAGCGATGGCAATCGTTTACCTCGGAGGTTCCGAGTGTGCCGACGCTCGTGGTTTCACACGACGCGGTCGTGCGTGCCGCGGTTTGTCTCGCGCAAGATCTGTCGCTCGACGACATGTGGAAGATCGCGATGGAAAACGCCGCCTACGCGAAGTTCGATACAACGAATGAAGGCTGGCGCCTCATCGAGCCGTGCGCGAACGCGCACCTCGCCGGCCTCCGCGCCGACGTCGCCAAACAAGCGCTCTAGCGCTTCGCGCGGTCTTTCAACCGAATCACGAATTTCAATCCCGACCAGACCTCGGAGATCGCACAGACTTTGACGTCGACGAGGCCGGCGGCGAGGCCGATGTCGCGCACGATGTCCTCGCTGAGATCGGTCTGAATTCCGGAAGTTTTCTTCGGCCAGCCGATCCACAACATTCCAGCAGGCAGCGCCGCCTTGACGTCCGGCGGCACCGCCACGAGTGCGACGCGATTTCCCGGCTTGATGCCGAGCTTTTTATCGAGCGGCGTCCCCGAGTAGCCCGCCACGTTAGCGCTGTCCCTCGACTTCGGCACGCTACGCGTGCCTACGCTCGGGATGACAGGCGATGATGCGCTCCGCTCACCATGACAGTGCGGCCGGGAAGCGGCTGCGTTCGAGGAGGTCGTCGCGCACGAAGAAGGTGCTGGATCCGCGGCTTTCCGTGCCGATCGACGTATAGCCGTGCGAAGCCGCGAGAGCGCGCGGTGCGTCGCCGCCGGCGATCACGATCGCTTTTGGACGAAACGCGCCGAGGCGCGACCAAGCCGGATCGGCATCGCGAGGCAAGGCGAGCAATTCGAATTCGTCCGCCACGCCCGCACCGCTCAGTCGCGCGGCAAACTCCGCGTACACCGCCGCATCGCCTTCGAGCACCGCGCCGCGCCAGCCGAGCGATCGTGAAAGAAAGACGCTGATCGTCGGACTTTCGCCTGTCGAGACGCACTCGACAAAAAACGGATCTTCCGTTCCGAGCCGGCGGAACAACTCGAGCAGCACGCCGTCCTCGCCGCCTCGCGAGGCGATGCGCAATTCGAAGATGTCGATACCGCTGGGTGCTTCGCTGCGACGTGCCGCAAGCGGCCGCCCGTCCGCGAGGGCTTTGATTTGCGCCAGCGCTTTCTGCGCGCCACGCTCCCAGGTGAAGTTGCGCGCATGCTCCGCGGCTTTCGCGCCCATCGCTTGCGCGTCGCCCGGACGTTCGAAAAGACGCCGCATCGCCGCGCCAACTTGCTCCTCCGACGGTTCCAGCAAGAATGCCTCATCGACGAGCTCAAAACCGCCGTAGCTCGTTCCGAGGGTCACCCGCGTCGCATCGACGTGAATCGTCGTTTCATCGGTCGTAAAGTCGTCGCTCGCACCGCCGCGCGTTGCGATCGTCGCGATACCGCAGGCCATCGCCTCCAGGATCGGTAAGCCGAAGCCTTCGCCGCGATACGGCGAAACGAGCGCCGTTGCCGCGCGAAAGAGATCTGCCATCGCGACGTCCGTGTAGAAC
>JBOHTT010000316.1:0-4057 GCA_050733775.1 Vulcanimicrobiaceae bacterium | reverse complement strand
CAGGCCCATCGTGTCGCTCCAGAACTTCTTGGCGCGCTCGGCGTCTTTGATGAGGTACGTGGTGATGTAGATTCCGCGAATCGTTGCGGTCTCTGTAGCCGGCATCTGATTTTGCTCCCATCAGTAGCGCGGGGGATTGTTCGCCTAGGCTAGCCGACTAATCTTGACATCTGCTGTCATATTTGAAAAGGTAGCCTTCGAATATGAAATCCGCCCGGCTCCTGCGGATCCTGCTGTTGCTCCAGGCCAAGAGCCCGCGATCTGCACGGGACCTCGCGGCAGAGCTCGAGGTCTGCGAGCGGACCGTCTACCGCGACGTCGAGGCGCTCAGCGCCGGCGGCGTGCCGATCTTCGCGACGCGCGGCGCGCAAGGCGGCATTCATTTGATGGAAGGCTATCGCCGCGCCATCGCCCAGCTCGAAGAGGACGAGATCAACGCGCTCTACGTCTCCGGCAGCGACCCGCTTGCCGATCTTGGTTTCGGTTCGCCGCTACAGCGTGCGCGAGAGAAACTGTCCGGCGCCCTCTCTGAGCGGCAAAAAAGCATCGCCGAAAAAGCCCGCGCGCGCATTCGGGTCGATCAGCGGCGCTGGGGGCAGGAGGACGTTCCGACGGAGATGCTCGCAACGCTGCGCCGCGCCGTGTGGGACGATCGCCGGCTCTAGCTCGCGTATCGCGACCGCAACGGTTCGCGCACCTCGCGCACGATCGATCCGCTGGGCCTCGTCTCAAAGTCCGGCGTATGGTATCTCGTCGCGCGACAAGGTAGCGAGTATCGCAGTTTCCGCGTCGACCGCATGCTCGCCGCAGACATCACGAGCGAAAGCTTCGAACGACCGTCCGATTTCGATCTCGACGCTTATTGGTCGCAAAGCTCGCGGCAATACGAAGGGATGATGGATCGATTTTCCGTCACGGTTTCGGTTGCGAGCGAATCGCTCGATACCCTTGCTGCTTACTGGAAACCCGCCAGCGTCGAAACGAACGGCTCGACGTGCGTCGTGACATTCGAATTTCCAGGCCGCGAGATCGCCGTCTTCCAGCTCTTGGCATGGGGCAGTAAAGTAACGGTCGTCGAACCGCGCGATTTGATCGATGAAGTCCTCACGCACGCGCAATCCGTTCTGACGCATTATGCAATTGGTTAGAAATATTTTGGCAACATCGTCTTGCTACGCTATAGGCAGCGCCTGTAGCTTAATTGGATAAAGCTCATCCATGACGAAGATGAAGATGCGAGTTCGAGTCTCGCCAGGTGCCGCCCGTGTGGCGAGCGATCGGTAGTGAACTCTGTCAAGTTCTAGCCGGTAAGCCGATCGTTCGCCGGGCCTTGACTAAGAAGAATATCTGATGTAGCCTCGGAGTACTTTCTTCGTCATGGAAAGCTTCTATCCAGAAGCTACGGATCGGGGCTCGAAAGAGCTCCGATTTTTTTGCTTATCGTACCCTATAAGCCGCCACTCTGTCCCTCGACTTCGCGCCCTTGGCGCTACGCTCGGGATGACAAGTCGGCGCGTTTGGCGGCGAGGGCTTCGGCTTCGCGTTTGAGACCTTGCAGCATCATCTCGCTGTTCTCTTGTACTTTGCGCTGCAGTGTGGGGCCGATGAGCTCGGCGAGCGTCGGAACGCCGAAGTCGTATTCGACGCCGAGGACGACGTGGGTCATGCCGCCGCCGGCGTTCTCAAACGTCCAAGCACCTTCAAACTTGTCGAGATCGCCTTCGATCAGCTTGTAATCGATGCGCGTCCGCGCGTCGTCGAAGCGATCTTCTTCCGTCCATTCGATCGGCGCTTCTTCCACGAGCGTCTTCCAGCGCGTGACGATCGCGTCGGCACGCCGCTCTACGATGGTCACGGATTCGACGTCCGGCATGAATTGCGGAAAGCGCTCTTGGTCTTTGGCAAGCTCGTACACATCACGCGCCGGAGCGGCAACGTCGATTGAAACTTCGACGTACGGCATCTATGCGAGTGCGCCCAATTTCGCATGCGCCGTTTCGGCGGCCCCGGCGAGCGCCGCAAGCGCACGATCGACTTCCGCTTCGGTGACGATCAGCGGCGGTTCGAGGCGAATGACGCGCTGCTGGTTGAGCGTCCACGCCGCCGTAACGCCGGCTTTGAGCATCTCGGGGATGATCGTCCCGCCGTAGCCCTCGTGCGTGAGCTCAACGCCGACGAGCAGGCCGCGCCCGCGCACCTGATGGATCACATTCGGGAATCGCTCTCCGAGCGCGCGCGCGCCCGCAATCAGCTGCTCGCCGCGCACGAGCGCGTTTTCGACGAGATTGTCTTCCGCGAGCACGTCGAGTGCAGCCAGCGCGGCGACGCACGCGATCTCGCCGCCACCGAACGTGGACGTGTGCAAGAGCGGCGCCTTGCCGTACGCTTCCATCCACGGTATCGGCCGCGAAATGTATGCGCCGATCGGAACGATGCCGCCGGAAAGCCCTTTCGCAAGCGTCATCACGTCGGGGACGACGTCGTCGAGCTCGCTCGCAAACAATGCGCCACAGCGCCCGAGCCCCGTCTGTACCTCATCGACGACGAGCAGCGCGCCGGCTTGCGTGCAGAACTCTCGCGCGCACTGCAAATAGCCGGGCGGCGGCACGTTCACGCCGCCTTCGCCTTGCACCGGCTCGACGATGAAACACGCCGCATCCTCGAGCGCGGGGCCGAGCGCCTCGGCGTCGCCAAACGGGACGTGCACGACGTGATCGAGCAACGGGCGAAAACGATCTTGAAACGACTCGCGACCGCTGACGGACAAACCGCCGAGCGTCTTGCCGTGAAAAGCATCGTACGTCGCAACGATCTTCTTGCGGCCCGTCGCGGCGCGCGCGAGTTTTAACGCGCCTTCAACTGCCTCCGTACCGCTGTTCGAAAAGAACGAATAGCGCAAATCGCCCGGCGTAATCTCGGCGAGACGCTTTGCCAAACGCCCCAGCGGCAAATTGAACATGGTCTTGCCCGAGAGCGACATGCGCTCCATTTGCTCGCGGACTGCGGCAATGACGCGCGGATGGCTGTGCCCGAGCGTGAAGACGCCGTAGCCGCCTGCGAAATCCAGATATTCTTTGCCGGTGTGATCGACGATCGTCGTGCCGTACGCGCGCATTTCGAGCGGCGAACCGGAGAGCCTCATCACCCGCGCGAGCGGCGGATTGACGTACTCTTTGTAGTTTTCGTAAGCCTCGTCGTAGAGCGCGCGCGTATCGGTTTCGATCACGCGGCCGCCGCTTCGCGCGCCGCGTCGAGCCGAGCGAGCGCCGCTTCGACGAGCGCGAGCGTCTCGGCAGCTGTGGGCGTGCGCATCACCGCTTCGCGCAGCTCGCTCGCGCCCGGAAAGCCCTTCAAGTAATAGCCGAGATGCTTACGCATTTGCGGCACGGCGCGCGGCTCGCCGAGCTCTTCGACCATGATGCGATAATGATGTAATGCGAAGCGCAACCGCTCGGGCGCCTCGGGATGCGGCGAGGGCTCGCGGCCTTCCATCAGCGCGTGCAAACGCGATACGAGCCACGGATTGCCGAGCGTCGCGCGTCCGAGCATTACCGCATCGACGCCACTTTCGCGCATGCGCGTCATCGCTCGATACGGATCGTCGAGGTCCCCGTTGCCGATCACCGGCACGTCGACGGCGAGCTTGAGCTTGCGAATGTGCTCCCAATCCGCATTTCCTTTGTAGAACTGCTTTGCCGTGCGCGCGTGCAACGTGATCGCTTGCGCACCGGCCGATTGCGCACGCTTTGCGACGTCGACGTACACCATTGCGCTATCCGTCCAGCCGAGGCGCATCTTCACCGTCACGGGGCAATCGACAGCCTCGACCACCGCCTTCACGATCGCTTCACAACGCTCCGGATCGCGCAAGCACGCGCTGCCGCCTTCGGTCTTCGTGACCTTCGGCGCGGGGCAGCCGAAATTGATGTCGACGATGTCGGCGCCGCATTCGCGCACCAGTTTCGCCGCATACGCCATGACCGCGGGATCGTTACCCCACAGCTGCGTCGAGACGGGGCGCTCGACGCCGTGCTGGTCGATCATCTCCATCGTCCGC
>JBOHTT010000315.1:0-5354 GCA_050733775.1 Vulcanimicrobiaceae bacterium | reverse complement strand
CCATTACATCACACCCGCGCGAGGGCGTCGGGCTCGTTCTGGGAGTTTTATTGGGCGTCCTGTGCCCCCTCAAACCTTGACACCCCACCCGGCGCTGTGGTTCGATGCTATGAGCATGCTTGGACGGGTCAGCTTTTACGCGTACTTTTATCGCTGGACGGTTTTGCCGCCACGGTGAGTTGCTGCACGCGTAAGTAGATTCCAAGCGGAACAAGCGTGGGGCCCTCGCCGGAAGCGGCGGGGCTTTCTTCTTTTCAGACGTACACTTCTAAGGAAAGGACGAAACGATGATCGGGGCATTCGAAGGCATCGACGGCGCGCACTCACAGCTCGCGCTGGAAGCCTACTTCCGTGCCCGATGCGGATCTGACGAGGCTACGACGCTCGGCACGCCGAGTTTTCGCGCCGCGGCCGTCGCCGTTTCAGCCGGCCGCGCCGAGGTCGGCATCGTTCCGATCGATAACGCAATCGCCGGAACCGTCCGCGACGGGTACGATCTTCTTCTGGAATTTGACCTCGTACCGATCGCGGAAATCGTCTGGCGAATGGACCACCGCCTTCTCGGCGTTCCCGGCTCGACGATCGAGGAAATCCGGGAGGTCCTTGCGCACCCGCTCGTCACCGCTGAGTGCGGAAAATTTCTGGCAAGCCTGCCGCACGCGCGGGCCGTACCGTGCGAAGACACCGGTGTCGCCGCGCGCGAAGTCTCGCGCGCCGGGAACAGCGCGCTCGCGGCAATCGCGCCGCCGAGCGCCGCGACGCGTTACGGTCTCGTCGAACTCGCGGGACGCGTTGCCGATCATCCGGAGAACTTCACTCGTTTTATCGTTTTCCGTTCGCGATCGACCCACGACGCATTATTTGCCGTCGATGAAAGCGACGGGCCGCGCAAGACGTCGCTGATTCTCATCACCTCGAACGCTCCCGGATCGCTCGCGCGCTGTCTCGGCGTGATTGCCTCAGCCGGCGTCAGCGTAACGAAGCTAGAATCCAAGCCGACGCTCGGCCGTCCGCAGCAGGCAGAGTTCTACCTGGATATCGACGGCGATCTGCTCGATCGCGATCACGCGACCACGCTGGCGGAGCTGCGCGCTGCAGCACTCGACCTGCGAATTATCGGCAGCTACCGCGCGAACGCGCACGTCGCAGCGACGCAGAGCGCGCCGCCGCTACCGATCCTTAGCGAGGTCGTCACGCGCAAAGCCCCCGTACTGCCGCCGAAAAAGGCACCGAACTCCTCGACCCCTCGCGCTGCGCGCGATTCTCGTCCACACGGCACCCGCCTTCGCGTCGGCGGCATCGAGATCGGGGACGGAACGTTTTCCATCATTGCCGGGCCTTGTTCCGTCGAATCGCGCCAACAAGTCTTGGAAACCGCCTTCGCCGTGCGCGACGCCGGCGCGGTCATGCTGCGCGGTGGCGCCTTTAAGCCGCGAACGAATCCGTACGCATTCCAAGGCTTGGGTTGGGAAGGCGTTGCGCTGCTGTACGAAGCCGGCAGAGCGACGGACATGCCCACCGTGAGCGAGGCCATGAGCATCGACCAAGTGGAGCGCATGGCGACGCAGATCGACGTGCTGCAAATCGGTGCGCGCAACATGCAGAACTTCGATCTGTTGAAGGCCGTTGGACGAACCGGAAAACCGGTGTTGCTCAAGCGCGGATTATCAGCCACCATCGAAGAGCTGATCGCTGCGGCCGAGTACATCTTGGCCGAAGGCAATCCCAACGTGATGCTGTGCGAGCGCGGTATCCGGACGTTCGAAACCGCAACGCGCAACACGCTCGATCTTTCGGCAGTTCCCGTGCTGCGCGAGAAAACGCATTTGCCGGTGATCGTCGACCCCAGCCACGGCGTCGGCGTTCGACGGTGGATCGCCCCGATGTGCCGCGCAGCCAAAGCCGCCGGCGCGCACGGCATCATCTTGGAAGTTCATCCAAACCCGCCGGAAGCGCTGAGCGACAAGGATCAAGCGCTGACTTTTGAGGACTTCCGCGAAATCGTTAGCGAGCTGGAGCGCGTTCCCATCTTCGGTCTGGCAGAAAGAGAAGCGACCGTCCAAGTATGAGCGGCGAAGTCGCCGTTGGCCCCGCGCAAGCGAGTCTGCGCGGTACGCTTCGCGTTCCGGGCGACAAATCGATTGGACATCGCGCGTTGCTCTTTTCCGCTCTTGCGGAAGGCACAACGACAGTGCGCGGCCTCTCCTCAGGTGAAGACGTGCGCTCGACGCGGCGTTGCCTCGAAACGATGGGCACCGTCATACGTGATGACGGCGAGCTCGTCGTCGTTCATGGCAAAGGCGGAGACTTCACGCAACCTTGCACTCCTCTCGACTGCGGAAACTCCGGAACGACGATGCGACTTCTCGCCGGCATTCTTGCCGGACGCGAGATTGACGCGACCCTCGACGGCGACGCCTCGCTGCGGCGCCGTCCGATGCGACGTATCGCCGAGCCGCTGCGCACGATGGGGGCGTTGATCGAATTGCGTGAGGACGGCGTCGCGCCCATACGCGTACGTGGTTCTTCTTCTCTGCGCGGTATTGCCTACGAGCTGCCGATGCCGAGCGCCCAGCTGAAGAGCGCATTGCTGCTCGCCGCGCTCGGTGCTCGCGGCACGACGAAGTTGGGCGGCGCACTGCGCAGCCGCGATCACACCGAACGCATGCTGCCGATCTTCGCAGGGGCGCTGCGCGCGCAAAATGGGACGATCGTCCTCGACGGACCGCAGCGGCTGCGCGCACCCGAAAACGAAATACAAATTCCAGGCGATCTTTCCAGCGCCGCCTATTGGATTGCGGCTGCGTCAATCATCCCGGACAGCCGCCTCGAAGTCGAAGACGTAGGCCTCAATCCAAGCCGTCTTGGTTTCGTCGACGTCTTGCGGCGAATGGGTGCAACGATTGAAATTCATCAGCAGCGAACGGTCCCCGAGCCGTCCGGAACCATCCTCGTGCGCGGCTCGGCCCTACGCGGAACGACGGTCGAAGCCGCCGAGATTCCTGCGCTCATCGACGAGCTGCCCCTCCTAGCCGTGGTCGCGGCGTTTGCGGAAGGCACGACGATCGTGCACGGCGCTGAAGAGCTGCGTCTGAAGGAATCGGATCGTATTGACGCCGTCATTCGCAACGGCCGTGCGATGGGAATGGATATCGAAGGCTACCCGGACGGATTTGCCGTGCACGGACCACGCGCGCTGCGCGGCGCAGACGTCGATGCAATGGACGACCATCGCATTGCCATGGCGTTCGCCGTGGCTTCCCTGGGCGCGTCGGGGACGACGCGAATTCATGGCGCGCAAAGCGTCGCGATTTCTTACCCGGAATTTTTCTCGATATTGGAGACGCTACGTGGCTAAGCGTATCGCTGCAGTCATCGGGCATCCGATTGCGCACTCGCTTTCGCCGGCGCTCTTCGCCGAATTCACACGCGCGAGCGGCATCGACTTGGACTATCGGGCCGTCGACGTGCCGCCCGACGCACTCGGCGCGACGCTGGCCGGCTGGCGCGAAGACGCTAGGTTCGTCGGATGCAACGTCACCATGCCGCACAAAGAACGCATCATTCCGCTGCTGGATGACTGCTCGGACGCCGCTCGCGCATGCTCGGCAGTCAACGTCGTGCGCCGCAACGGTTCGGGCCTCGTCGGAGAGAACACCGACGTCGCGGGCATCGCCGCATCGCTCAACGTCCGTGGCTTTTCAGCGCACGGTGCAAGTGCGGTCGTCTTCGGAGCGGGCGGCGGAGCGCATGCAGTGATCGAAGTGCTCGGCGAGCACGGCGCGACGGAAGTGTGGATCGTCGCGCGGACGTCTGCTCGGGGACGTCTGCTCTCGCAAAATGCCGCAATGCGCTGGCCGCAAACGGCCTTCACGGTACTTTCGTTTGATGAAGAGATGCCGCCGCCCGCCGATCTGTACGTAAACGCGACGCCGCTCGGACAAACCGGACAGCAGTGGCGCACCATGTTGCCGAGTAATGCGCCGGCCGGCGCGCTCGCATTCGATCTCGTGTATCGTCCCGCCAACACGCCGTTTCTCGCAGAGGCGGCAGCCCGTGGCCTGCGAACCATCGGTGGGTTCACGATGCTGCTCGAACAAGCGCTTGCAACATACGAAGCGTGGTTTGCATCGCGACCGCCGCTCGATGAAGCCGCGCGCAAACGTTTGGAGTCTCTCGCCGCATGAGCTTACGCTACCTTACCGCCGGCGAATCGCACGGCGCTGCGCTCGTCGGCATCATCGAAGGGATCCCGGCGGGATTGGCGCTCGACGCCGCATATCTCCATGGCGAAGCCAAACGGAGAAAGCTTGGCTTTGGCCGCGGAAACCGGCAAAACATCGAGACCGACGAGATTCGAATTCTCTCCGGCGTTCGCTTCGGCCGCACGGTCGGAAGCCCCATCGCTTTGATTGTCGAGAACCGCGATTGGCGTGCGTGGTCCGAGATCATGGCAGTCGACGAACCTGCCGATGAAGCTGCACGCACCCGGCGCGTCGTCAGCGTCCCACGACCCGGCCACGCCGATCGCATCGGCGGCATCAAGTACGATCACGCCGATATGCGTAACGTCCTCGAGCGCTCGAGCGCGCGGGAGACGGCGATGCGCGTCGCGCTGGGAAGCGTCGGGCGCCGTTTTCTCGAGGAACTTGGAATCCGAATCCAAAGCCGCGTCATGCGGATCGGCGACGTCGTCGACGCGACGCCTTTCGATGACGTAACTACCGAGAAGATCGACGCCTCACCGGTGCGCGCGATCGACGAGGATGCGACGCAGCGGATGATCGCGGCGATCGAAGATGCGAAAGCTGCGGGCGACACGCTCGGCGGCGTCGTGGAAGTCGTCGCGCGTGGCCTGCCGGTTGCGCTCGGATCGTACGCGCAATGGGATCGCCGCCTCGAAGCCGAGGTCGGACGTGCATTTCTATCGCTCAACGCAATCAAAGGCGTCGAAGTCGGACTGGGTTTTGAATTAGCCTCGCTCGCCGGATCGTCCGCGCACGACGCGTTCTATCCGGCCGACGGCGATGCCGATACGCGCATGAAAACGCGATACCGCACCAATCGCTCCGGCGGTATCGACGGCGGCATGACGACCGGCCAGCCGATCGTCGTGCGGGCGGCAATGAAGCCGCTCGCGACGTTGATGAAGCCGCTCGAATCCGTCGATCTGCGAACCGGCGAAGCGACGAAAGCCCACGTCGAACGAAGCGACGTCTGCGCCGTGCCTTCCGCCGCCGTCATCGGCGAATCGCTGCTGGCGCTCGTGCTCGCCGAGGCGATCCTGGAGAAGTTCGGCGGCGACACCGTCGACGAGATCGTCGCGCGTCTGGATACGTGGAACGCCACCGTCC
>JBOHTT010000314.1:0-4872 GCA_050733775.1 Vulcanimicrobiaceae bacterium | reverse complement strand
GCACGAGGGTTGGTCGGGCGTCCTGGTTGAGGGAGACCTGCAGCGCGCGCGGCGCTTGCAGGAGCGCTTTCGACGCTTTCGCCGCGTACGACCGATTAACGCGTACGTCACGCTGGAAAACGTCGTCGACATTTTTGAGGCGGCGAAGGTGCCCGACGAGCCCGATCTGCTTTCGGTCGACGTGGACGGCAACGACTATTGGATCGTGCAACGTCTCCTCGAATGCTACCGGCCGCGCGTCGTGATCGCCGAAACGAATCCGTTTTATCCGCCTCCGGCGCTCTGGGTGATGCCCTATGACCCGCAGCACCGCTGGGATGACACGACGTATTTCGGCGCTAGTTTGAGCTCGATGGTCGAGCTGCTCGCGAAGGCCGGATATGCGTTCGTCGCGATCGAGTGCAACGTCATCAACGCATTCTTTCTTCGGCGCGATGAATTAGCGAAGCTGGGATTCCCCGAAGTCAAGCCCGAGGACGTCTACCATTTTACGCCCTCGTTTCCGGGACGGCGGTACGGGTACGCCGGCGTGAAGCCTTAAAGGCCCGTCGAACTAAAAAGGTAATCGGCGGAGTCAACGACCGAGGCCGCATCGGCGGTTAGTTCTGCTATTGTGCGAAATGCATTCGGTTCGCCATCGCCGAGACGATGGAACGCCTTGAACCGGCCGGCAAGAAATTCGATATACCGCTCGGGATCGAGTCCGGCACGGCGTATTCCCTTGGGCCAAAACTCGGTGGCCACGAAGTCGCAGCGCGCAAGTGCGTTTGTGGCGCCTGCAAGAATCGCAGGCTCGGCGCCTTGGCAATCGAGCTTGATGAGCCGAATTCGGTCCGGCAAGGTGATTGCGTCGTCGAGCGCCGCGCAGCGAACGGTGATGCCTTCGCGAGGTCGATCGGCATCGCCGAACACCACGTAGTGATCGCCGAAGTTGTCGCCGTCTCGCGCGAGGAGTACGTCTTTCGCGCCGTCGCCGAGGGAGAGGTTCAACGCGCGAACGTTTTTCTTGCTATTCAGTTCCACGTTCACTTTCAGGAGCGCAAAGTTCTCGGGTGCCGGTTCGAACGCGAAGACGGTGCCGTTTTCTCCGACGCGGTTCGCGAACAGCATCGTGTACCAGCCGACGTGCGCGCCGACGTCGATGACGCAGTCGCCGGGACGAAGCAGATTGCCCAACACGCGGCTTTCATCGGGCTCCCAGGTTCCCTTGCAGATGATGCTCCAAGAAATGATGCGGTCGCGCGGGTCCAGGACCAACCGGCCTTCCGCAGTCTCGGCGACGAGCTGACGTACCGTCGTCCGTTTCAGCACGCTCGAAACGACACGCCGGATGTCGTCCCGAGAGAGCCATCTCGCGAGCAGTGCGTAGACTGCGTCCTTCATTGCAGAAGAAAAACTAGCTCGAGAGGCCTAGTTCCTTTTGCAGCGTCGCGATAGACGGTCCCGGACCGGCAACGACGAGCTCGTCTCCGGCTTGAAGAACGGTGTTGTGAGGCGGGCGAAAATGCATCTTATCATTCCGTTTCAGTGCGAGGATGATCACCTCACTCACCGTGAAGAGATCCTTGAACGTGCGGCCGACCCAGCGCGAGCCGTCGCGAATAGCATAATCCTCCAGCGCCAGATCGGCCTGTTCCGGATCGAGCACGGTGTCGAGAAACTCCATCGCCGTCGGCCGCATTGCAAGCTGCGCCATGCGTTTGCCGCCGATGTGGTACGGCGAGATGATGCGATTCGCGCCCGCGAGCTGCAGCCTGGCTTCCGAATCTTCGGCGTTGGCACGCGCGATAATAAAGACGTCCGGACGCAATACGCGTGCAGATAGTGTGACGTACACGTTCTGCGCGTCGCCATCCGTTGCGATGACGAGCCCTCTGGCGCGGTCAATCCCCGCTTCACGCAGCGTGTCGATCTCTGCGGCGTTGCCGCGCACGACCGGATGGCCGTGCTCGATCGCATCGTCCAGGGATTCCTGGTTAACGTCGACGATGACGATGTCGCGTTTTGCGGTGACGAGGTCCTGGGCGATTTCGCGCCCGACGCGGCCGTAACCGCAAAGAATGTAATGGTCGGTTAGCGCGCGCACCCGTCCCCGCAGTCGCCGTTCACCGACGGCCGCAAAAAGACGTCCTTCCAGCAAGTAACCCGCGAGCGTGAAGAAGATGTACGTCGTGACGCCGACGCCGAATGCGATGACTCCGAGAGTCCACCACCTCCCGGCCATCGAAAGCGGGTGTGTGGTGTCGCCGACGGTCGTGATGGTAAGCACCGTCATGTAGAAGGTGTCGAACCATGGCCAACCCTCGATTGCCTTGTATCCGATGCTGCTGACGACGAGCACGGCGATAAACAATGCCGCGGGAAGAATCAAACGTCGTGCCGAGCCGGAGCTGTTCGAGATCATGCATGTAGCCATCCCTCGTGCAGCGCTTTTCGGCGTAATCTCTGCCATCCGCGACGCGCGCGTTCGCCGTCGACTGCCTGCAGGGCGAGAAGCTCGCCGATCACAATACCGGCGCCGTCGTGAACCACGAGCGTCCGCAGACGAGTTTGAATGAGTGTCGCGTCACTGACCGCACCGAGAGACTCTTGCATGCGAGCGAGTCTTTTTGCGAGGCGACGTGCGGGTTTCCCAAGCACCGGTTCGCAGGCTTCAGCGACATACCGGCCGTTGCGGACAACGATTCGCGCGTGGTGCAGCTCGTTTGCGGAGCACGACTCGGAAGCCGACTCGACGACCTTGCGGACGCGCCTTGCTGTTTTCTGCAGACTCTTCCGGCCGAGCTCTCGTGCCGTCGAGACCTCATGCGTCCCGAGCTTCGGCGCTAAGGCGGCCGATTCCAGACTGCGAGAGAACGACGAAAAATGCTGGCCTTCGAGTGTTTCGAGGAGACGCATTCGCGCGTTCTCGCGGGCGGCTGCCAAGCTCGTGAGGATACCGTCGAGATGCGGCCGTTCGATCGTTGGAATTACCTGCGCTCGCGACCGCAATTGTTCCAGCGTCACGTCGATGTCGCGTACGCTGGCGAGCTCGCCCGCGAACCATCGCAGCTCTTCGCGAAGCGTATCGGCCCAGACGCGGTCGAGAAACGGCCGCAGTCCTCGAAGCACCGCGCGCAAACGCCGCACGGTGGAGCGCGCGTGATGCACGTCTTCGACGTCTGCGCGCAAGCGAACGAGCACTTCGAAGTGCAGCAGCTCGAGGACGAGCCGCGCGAGCGCGTAGCGGACCAGGGCGATCGCGGGCAAATCGCGACCGAGGCGTCTCGGCTCTTCGGGCAGCGTCAGCGCCAGCGCACGCCGCAGCCGAGGGCTCTGTAGAGAAGCGCTCTCTACGGCCGGTACCCCGCCGTCCATGCGCGTGGCCATTTCCCGCGGCTTAGCGCTCGTCTGTGAGCGCGCCTTGTGGAAAACCCGACTTTGTGCCCTGGAGTTCGCCTAGACTTCATCGCTTCGGTCGGCCCGCGAAGGGGAGGCCTTGGCCTTCGCAAAGGCCAGCGCCATGATTAAGCTCGCCGCGAATCTCTCTATGACGTTCAACGAGGTGCCGTTCCTCGAGCGGTTTTCCGCTGCGGCGTCGTGCGGCTTCAAAGGCGTCGAGTTTCTCTTCCCCTACGATCATCCGGCGAAAGACGTTGCTGCTGCGCTCGAGGACGCACGTTTGACGCAAGCACTTTTCAACGTCGGGCAAGGAAATTGGAACGCGGGCGAACGCGGAATCGCGGCGCTCCCGGGCAGGGAACGCGAATTCGCCGAAGCGCTCGACCTCGGTCTCGAATATGCCGCGGCATTGCGCTGTCCGCGACTGCACGTCATGGCGGGATTGCGGCCTGCCGGCGTGCCGGTTGAGGAAATAGAGCGCGTCTACGAATCGAACCTCCGGCACGCGGCGAGCCGGTGCGCACAACGCAAGATCGAGATCGTGATCGAGCCGATCAACCATCGCGACATACCCGGCTACTTTTTGAACACGACGCGGCAAGCGATGGCAGTCATCGAGCGGCTCGGTGCGCCGAATCTCAAGCTGCAGCTGGATCTGTATCACTGTCAGATCACCGAAGGCGATCTCGTTCATCACATTCGCGATCTCGCCGGTCGTTTTGCGCACGTGCAGATCGCGGGCAATCCCGACCGCAACGAACCCGACCAAGGCGAAGTCAATTATGGCTACGTGCTGGACGTGCTCGACGCGTCGGGTTACGCGGGTTGGGTTGGTTGCGAATACCGTCCCAAAGCGGGAACGCGTGAAGGGTTGGCCTGGGCGCAGCCGTACGGAATTAACATATGAAGACGCGCGTAGCAATCCTGAGCGACTTCCAGCGCCCCCGGCCGTATGCGCAAAGCCGTCCGATTTCGATCGAAGAAATCGATCTCGAAGAACCTTCGTACGGGGAAGCGCTCGTTCGCATCGAGAGCGCGGGCGTTTGTCATTCGGATCTCTCGACGATCGACGGCATTCTGACGAAGCCGTTGCCGATCGTGCTCGGGCATGAGGCCGCCGGCATCGTCGAGCGCATCGGCCCCGGGGTCACGACGGTGGCTCCGGGCGATAAAGTCGTCTTTTCATTCGTTCCGAACTGCGGGAAATGCACCCCGTGCGCGTCGGGCCGTCCCGCATTGTGCGAGCCGGGCGGACGCGCGAACGCGGCGGCCGATTTGCTGCGCGGAACGAGGCGGTTCCGCCGCAACGGCGAGACGATCGGACATCATCTCGGCGTCAGCGGTTTTGCGGAATACACCGTCGCTGCCGAAGAATCGCTCATTCGCATTCCGGCTGACGTCCCCTGCGAGATCGCCGCGGTGTTCGGCTGCGCGGCGCTGACGGGGCTCGGGGCTGTGGTGCACACGGCGCGCGTCGAACCGGGAACGAGC
>JBOHTT010000313.1:0-3007 GCA_050733775.1 Vulcanimicrobiaceae bacterium | reverse complement strand
AGCGCTCTACCAAGCTGAGCTACGCCCCGACATCCGTTACTTCGCGAGCCTCAACCTCAGTACTCTCGAACCTCTCGCGCCGCCGGGCGGAGCGTTTCCATCAACGCCTTCACGGCTTTCGCGCGGTGACTGAGGGCGTTCTTACGCCCTTCCGAGATCTCGGCGAACGTCGCACGTTCGCTCGGCTCGTAGAAAATCGGATCGTACGAGAACCCCAGCTCGCCGCGCTGGTCGCGCGATAGCTCGCCTTCAGCGAAGCCCTCGGAGAAAATCTCCCGGCCGCTTTCGTCGATGTAGCACAGCACGCAGACGAATCGCGCGCTGCGATCGCCGGAGCCGCTAGCCGTCACCTCGCGCAAGATCGAAGCGCGCCGCTGCGCCCACGTCGCGTTTTCACCGTCGTAGCGCGCCGAATACACGCCGGGACGTCCGCCGAGAGCCGCAACTTCGAGTCCGGAATCGTCCGAAACCACCGGCGCGCTCTCGCCGGCCGCGCGCATTTGCTCGAACAGCGAGCGCGCCTTGATTCGCGCGTTACCGGCATACGTATCGCTCGTCTCCTCGGGCTCGGCGTAACCGTCCCAGGCCGCGATCTCAATCTCGTACGGCGCGAAGATTTCGCGCAATTCCCGCAGCTTGCCGGCGTTCTTCGTCGCCGCGTACCAACGCATCGTGGGCTGTTGTGCTCGCAGGTTCGCGCTTCCCTCGGCGAAAGATGCGCGCCGTGCGCTTTTACGACGTCGTTATCGTCGGAGCCGGCCCCGCCGGGCTCATCGCGGGACTTCTCTTGACGCGCAGCCGCGCGCACGTCGCCGTCTTCGAGGCCGGGCCGTCCTTCGAACGCTCCTATCGTGGCGAAACGATCACACCCGGCACGCAGCGCATTTTCGCGGACCTCGGTCTGCTCGAACGCGTGTGGGCGCTCGGCGGCGGCGATCCGGCGGGCATCATCATCGTCGTGAACGGCCGCACGTACGAGATCGATCTCGTAGGCGATCCGTCCAAACGCGTGCGCCAAGTTCCACAGCCGGCACTCCTCGATCTGCTCGCAGAGGAAACCCGCACGAGTGGCGCGCTCGTGCAGCTCGGTACGCGCGTGCGCGGTGTCATGCGCGAGGGAGGACGCATCTGCGGCATCACCATCGTTGAAAACGGTGTCGAAGAGCAAATCGGCGCGCGCATCGTCATTGCCGCCGACGGACGGTTTTCCGTCGCGCGTCGAGACGCCGGCATCGCACTGCGCGACACCCGCGTGCCCTTCGATCTCCTCTGGATGGCAGGCACCGGCGGCGACCGTCACGTGCAAATCATCGTCGACGATGACGAAGCGTTCGTCGGCTTTCCGACGACGGCGCACGGCGCGCAGATCGGATGGCTCGTTCGCAAAGGTTCGTATCCGGCAATCCGCGCTCGCGGCATCGAATGGATCGCGTCGCGCGTCGCAAAAGCTCTCAGCGCTGCTCCCGAACGGCTCGGCGCAACGATTCAAACCTTCGCCGATCTTTCGCTTTTGCCGACCGTTTCCCAAATCGCGCGGCGCTGGACGGTTCCCGGGCTTCTTCTCATCGGCGACGCGGCGCATCCCATGTCCCCCGTCGGAGGTCAAGGCATCAACGTCGCGATTGCGGACGCCGTCGTCGCGGCGCGACGCATCGCGCTTGCCGTTCGCGACGGCGCTTCGGATGCGGACATCGACGCTGCGCTCCGCGCGGTGGAACGCGAGCGCTCGCCCGCAGTCGCGCGCGTTGCGGCGCAACAAAATCTCTTTCCGCGCATTCTCAAATGGCTCGGGCCGCGCCGAGCGCTCACGCTCGTGGCGCCGCTGGCATCGCGCATCGCGCAAAACAACGCTCCTCCGCCGCAGGTATCCGCGATGGTCGACCGCTTTCTGCTCGGCGATCCGCCCGTTCGCGCCAACCACGGGCCGTGGCTGACGACGCCCGTTGCGACGAAGTTTCTCTAGTTAACGAAGAGCGTCGCCGTCGGCGCCACGATCGTGCGGTCCGTGGCGATGATGAGTGGATTGACCTCCAGCAGCGTTGCGTCGGCTTCCGTGAACGCTCGATACATCGCGGCGAGCGCGGGCACGAGCGCCTCTGCCTCGATCGCTCCGAGGCCCAAATCCTTCGCAACCTCCCGCACGGTGTCGGCCGAGATTCCGCCCTCGCCGCCCAGCGGACGGCGCACGAGCGTCGCGGGATCGCGATGCATCAGTTCCGCCACGTCGATCCCTCCAAGCGCCGACGCAAACAGCGTCGGCGTCCCCGTCACCGGGTCGGGCGCGAAGACGATTGAGATCTCCCACTCCGCATCGACGAGGCGGCTGACCAAGATACGCTCGACGCGAAATCCCAGAATCTTCTCCCCGATCAAGCCGCCGGCGATCGTTCGTGCCTCCTCGGCCGAGCGCGCAATGCGCACCGCGCCCGCGGCGGCGCGCCCGCTGGCTGGGATGAGCGCCTTCAGGACGCTTTCGCCTCCGAAATCCGCCGTCGCCAGCGCCGCCTCGTCGCTGCTGGAAGCGACGACGAATTCGGGGACGGCCAGACCATGGTCGGCGAGGATACGAAGGGCGTCGTTCTCGAGCAGACGTGTCATACTTCTCTCATTCGTCAAGTCGCAGCACGGCCATGAATGCTTCCTGCGGCAAATCGACCCTCCCGATGCGCTTCATCCGTTCTTTACCGGCTTTTTGCTTTTCCAGCAGCTTGCGCTTGCGAGTAATGTCGCCGCCGTAGCATTTCGCCAGGACGTTCTTGCGCATGGCACTGACCGTTTCGCGCGCCACGATCTTGCCGCCGATAGCCGCTTGGATCGGCACGTCGAACATTTGACGGGGGATCAGCTCTTTCAGCTTCTCGGTGAGTGCGCGCCCCCGGCTTGCCGCCTTCTCGCGCGCGACGATCATGGACAGCGCATCGACCGGCTCGGCATTGAGCAAGATCTCCAGCTTGACGAGATCGCTTTCCCGGTAGCCGACGACCTCGTAGTCCAGCGATGCATATCC
>JBOHTT010000312.1:0-5910 GCA_050733775.1 Vulcanimicrobiaceae bacterium | reverse complement strand
CTCTTGCATTTCGCCGCGTACGGTAACGGTGATCTTCTTCGAAAGATCGCCTTGCGCGATCGCGGTCGTGACTTCGGCGACGTTACGTACCTGTGCGGTGAGGTTACCTGCCATCGAGTTGACCGAGTCGGTAAGGTCTTTCCACGTACCGGCGACACCTTCGACTAGTGCCTGACCACCCAGTCTTCCTTCCGTACCGACTTCGCGTGCAACGCGCGTGACTTCCGAAGCGAACGCGTTGAGCTGGTCGACCATCGTGGTGATCGTGCCTGTGAGCTCCAAGATTTCACCGCGCACGTCGACGGTGATCTTTTTCGAGAGGTCGCCTTTTGCGACGGCCGTCGTCACTTCGGCGATGTTACGAACTTGCGCCGTAAGGTTACCGGCCATCGAGTTCACGGAGTCCGTAAGGTCTTTCCACGTACCGGCGACGCCTTCGACGCGCGCCTGACCGCCCAGCCGTCCTTCGGTACCGACTTCGCGAGCGACGCGCGTGACTTCGGATGCGAAGGCGTTGAGCTGGTCGACCATCGTGTTGATCGTGTCTTTGAGCTGCAAGATTTCGCCGCGGACTTCGACGGTAATTTTCTTTGAGAGGTCGCCTTTTGCAACGGCCGTCGTCACTTCGGCGATGTTACGAACCTGCGCCGTAAGGTTACCGGCCATCGAGTTCACCGACTCGGTGAGGTCGCGCCAGGTGCCCGCAACGCCGCGCACGTCCGCCTGACCGCCCAGTCGTCCTTCGGAACCGACTTCGCGAGCGACGCGCGTGACTTCGGATGCGAAGGCGTTCAGCTGGTCGACCATGACGTTGATCGTGTCTTTCAGCTGAAGGATCTCACCGCGTGCTTCGACGGTGATCTTCTTGGAAAGGTCGCCCCGTGCGACGGCGGTCGTGACTTCTGCAATGTTACGGATCTGGTTCGTCAGCGTACCGGCCATCGAGTTCACGGAGTCCGTGAGGTCTTTCCACGTGCCGGCGACGCCGCGTACCTGCGCTTGTCCGCCGAGTTTTCCTTCGGAACCGACTTCACGAGCGACGCGCGTGACTTCCGAAGCAAACGCATTCAGCTGATCGACCATCGTGTTCAGCGTGCGGCCGGCTCGTAAGAATTCGCCTTTGAGGGGGCGTCCGTCAATTTCCAGCGTGACCTGTTGCGAAAGGTCGCCGCGTGCAACCGATGCGAGTACGCGGCCCGTTTCCGTGATCGGATGCGCCAAGTCGGAGATGAGCTCGTTAACGGAATCGATCGCCGTCGACCAATCGCCTATGGCGCCGGGGAGGGAGACGCGTTGCGCCAAGCGTCCGTCACGTCCGACCACCTGACTGATGCGCTGAAGCTCGCGGACGAGGCGCGCGTTTTGCGACGCGACGTCGTTGAATGCTTCAGCTAGCTCTGGATCCGCGACGCCGGACGTCAGGCGTACTGAGAAGTCGCCTTTCGCTAGCGAACGCAACGCTCCGCGAAGTTGTTCGCGTCCGTCGTCGCGTTCTTGTTTCGAATGTGTCTTACCGTTTGCGGCGGCAGCGTTTCGAACTGGTTTGGCCGATTTGTTTTTTGACGCAGGCGCATCCGCGACAGCCATAGCTCTCCCTCAAAAAAGCGACAAAGGAGGAGGCGCTCCACACGGGAGCAACTCCTCGACGGTCCATTCTATCTTCGGCTGTTACCCTATTTCCGGGCAGATAAACGCATGCTTCGTCCGCTAGGCGGCTAGGGTGCGTTTGGCGGCTTGCCGGTATGGGAATCTGGGTATGCAGCCACCCGGAGGTCCGAGACGCACGTGCTTCAGGGAGACCCCATGCCGAGTGATTTGACGATCACTCCGGCTGAGGGCATCCTCCAAATCCTCTCGACCGCCAGCCGCCTGCTTTTGAATCCCCAAGAGTTCGAAGCGGCCTTACCGCCGCTTGCCGACTTGCTCGGTACGACGTGGGCCGACGGTTGCGCGATCGGACTGTGGGGCGGCGACGGCGGGGTTCGCATCATCGCGACCGCCGGCAAGGCGCCGAAGAGTCGCACCTTTGCGCGGCGGCCGGTCGACAATCCGTCGGTCAGCACGCTGCCCGGCGGCAAATGGGCGCTGCAAACGGCGATTGCCGTGCACGACGACGCTTTCGGCTTCATCTGGCTGACCGGCGACGGCGACGAGCCGTCGTCCCTCCTTTCCGGATTGGCGCAAGAGCTGGCCGTCCGCATCGCGATTGCCATCGACGCCGCGAAGGCGATCGCTCGCGAGCATCACATCGCCGAAGCCCTGCAGCGCTCGCTTTTGCCCGAGCGCCTCCCTGCCGGCCACGGAATGGTGTTGTCCGCCGCGTATCGTCCCGCCGCGGGGGAGTCTATCGTCAGCGGCGATTGGTACGATGCCTTCGAGCTGAGCGACGGCCGCATCGGCCTGTCGATCGGCGACGTCGCCGGCCACGGGTTGTCTGCCGCGGTCGTGATGAGCGAGGCGCGCCAAGCCGTTCGCGCGAGCGCATTCGACGCGGACACGCCGGGCGAAGCGCTGGCGCGCGCCAACCAAATGCTGCAACGCGCACCGATGATGGTGACGGCGCTGCTCGGCATTTACGATCCGAAGATCCCGACGTTCACGTATGCATCGGCCGGTCATCCGCCGCCGATCGTGCAGACGCCGAGTGGCCACCGTTTCATGCTGCCGGTCGGCGATCTGCCGCTCGGCGTCGACTCCGATACGGTGCCGTCATCGTGGACGTTTTCGCTGCAGCCGGGAACGCTGTTGCTGCTGTACACCGATGGCCTCGTCGAATATTCGCGCGACATTCTTGCAGGTGAGGCAGCTCTGCTCGCGGCGGTGGGCGATGAATTCGGCGCGCTTTCTTCGGAGCCGGCGACGAACATCGTCGAACGCGTCTTCGGTGTCGCCACGAACGGCGACGACGTCGCGGCGATGACCCTGTACGTCGAGCCTCGGCCGATGGAGACGTTTGAAGTTACGGCGTCGGCAGTTCCGTTCACGGCACCGTTCATTCGACGTCCGCTCGAAAGCTGGCTATCCGACCGAGGCCTTGACGCGGATCGCCGTTTCACAATTATTTCTGCCGTCGGGGAAGCCATTGCGAATGCAATCGAACACGCATACACCGGTACGCCCGGAATCGTTCGACTATCCGTGCGCTTCGAAAATAACATGGTTCGCGTCTTTATCGAGGACGGTGGCGTCTGGCGCCCAGCAGAAAAGCGTGACGAGCGAGGGCGCGGTATCCCGCTCATGCGTGCATTGATGGATCGCGTCGAGATTCGGACCGATCGAACGAGCACGCGCGTGCGAATGCAATTGCAAACAATTTAATTCGCGGTTAAGCACGCAACGCTTCTGGGGACAACCTTGACGGAAGGGTCGGGGGCGAAATCGGCGGATGTCTCTGGAGCGAATTCTGATCTGCCCATGCGGGCACTACCTGGAGTGGCACGGCCGGCACGGCTGCGTGGCGCCGCTTCGCGGAAACGACGAAATGCGGTGCGCTTGCATGCTCACACGAGCACAGATCGTCGATACACTCGTCGGCGTAGAGCGCGACGAAATACGCGCGCAATGGGCCGATTTGCGCGCCGAGCCTCAGAGCGGCCGCTCCGCCGGTTAGCGAGAGAGCATGAACGCGGTCGTCACGGGATGCGCCGGATTCATCGGATCGCATCTGGTCGAATGTTTGCTGCGACACGGCGGAGCCGTCGTCGGGATCGACAATTTGCTGACGGGCCGCGACGCGAACATCCGGCGATTGCTGGGATATTCCAATTTCGCATTTATCACCGAAGACATTGCGGTTCCGTCCAACGTGGTCGCGCTGGTCGGCGAGCACATCGACTCGATCGATACGGTGTTCCATCTTGCATCGCCGGCGAGTCCGGTCGACTATCATCGTTTCCCGCTCGAAACGTTGGTGGCTAACAGCCGCGGCACGGAACACGCGGTCTATCTCGCAAATCGTTTTCATGCGCGGATGATTCTCGCGTCGACGTCGGAAGTGTACGGCGACGCGCGGATTCACCCGCAGCGAGAAGATTATTGGGGCAACGTAAACCCAATCGGCCCACGCGCCTGCTACGATGAAGGCAAGCGTTACGCCGAGGCGCTCGTATCCTCGGCGCATCGCGTCGGGTTGATCGACGGGGCAATCGTCCGCATTTTCAATACGTACGGCCCTTTTATGCGTCTCGACGACGGACGCGTCATTCCGACCTTCGTTGGACAGGCTCTGCGAGGCGAGCCGCTCAGCGTCTACGGGCGCGGCGCACAGACGCGCTCGTTCATGTATATCGACGATCTCGTCAACGCGCTCATGCGCGTTGCCAGCATACCGATCGGCGGCGAGCTCATCGTTGTGAACGTCGGCAATCCGGCGGAGACCACGATACGTAATCTCGCATCGCTGGTTGCGTCGATCGCCGGCGTGCCACTTCGCATCGTCGAAGGCCCGTTGCCGCAGGACGATCCGGCACGGCGCAAGCCCGATATTACGCGCGCGCGTGCAATGCTGGACTGGGAACCGCGAGTGTCGATCATCGACGGCCTGCGTGCGACGATCGACCATTTTCGCAACGAGTTCGCGGGCGAAGTCCTCCTATCGGAGCAGCGCCGCGCCGGCTAATGGCAAGACACACTGCTTCGATCGTCGTTCGTGCCCCCGTTCACGACGTGTATCAAATGTGGACGAAATTCCATGAGTATCCGCAGTTCATGTCGCACGTTCGCAGCGTTTCGTATATCGACAACGAGCGCACGCGCTGGATCGTCAACGTCGTCGGCCGTCACGAATGGGCCGCATGTAACGACGGCTGGATTCCGGATCGTCAGATCGGGTGGCGTTCGATCGACGGCTTGGAAAACTCCGGGCTCGTGGAGTTCACTTCAAAGCCGAATGGCGACACGGAAGTAAACGTGATCATCGAATACAAACCGCCCGCCGGGATGCTCGGGCAGGTCACGGAAATACTCGGCGCCGGCAAAGCGTTCGAACGGCAGCTGCGCAGCGACTTAGAACGCTTCGCCGAACAACTCGACACGAAACCGAAGCGACGAGATCCCGATACGCTCCTCGAGGAAGCGCGCGTTCGCGAAGGGCGCTAGGCCCAAGGTTCGTTGCTGGGCGGGTGCTCGGGCGGAACGGGCGCTTCCGGTTGTTGCGGAGGCTGCCCGGGTGGATACGGCATTTCCGGCGGAATCGGCTCCGGTGTTGGACCGGGACCGGTCGGCGGAACATCGGGCGGCATGCGATGCATCTGCACCGTATACCCGATGCGGGCAAGCTTACGCTGAGCGCACCGTCGCGTCGGCGATTGCAATGCGGAAGTCGTCGTGCACGAGCAGTGCGCGATGCAAGCCCGTCGCTTCAAAGATGCGCCGCACTTTGGAATCATGCGGTACGACGACGTGCAAACGTTTGCCGTATTTCCGATGACCGCCGACGAGCGACGTCAGACCGGACGTGTCGATGTACGTGCACTCAACGAATCCAACGATGAGTGCACCGGAAGAGCGGCCGGCAGCATCATCGAGTGCCTCGCTCAATTCCATGTAATTCGAAATGTCGAGCTCACCCATGACGTGGAGAATTGTCAGCTTACCGAGCGTCTCGACAAAAACCGGTGCACAGGTCAGCATGGATAGCTCCTCCGCTTGCTCGGTGTACGGCCAAGCAAGCACGACGTCTCCGTCGTTCGTTTGCCCTTCTTGCCCTGTCGAACGGTCCAGCAAACGCAGTCCGAAGCCCTGCTATGTTTACCCAAAAGGACCAATGGGTATCTCTTGCCTCCGAGGCCAGTCAGGCGAGGAGGCAAACGTCCGATGGAAACGGTTCGACGCGACATTACCGGCGGCACCGGTACGACACTGCTCGAAGAACTTGTCGTGTGCGAGTGCGGGCACACCATCGGATTGCAC
>JBOHTT010000311.1:0-5471 GCA_050733775.1 Vulcanimicrobiaceae bacterium | reverse complement strand
CCCGAGCGTAGCGCCGGAGGCGCGTAGTCGAGGGACCGCCGAAATCGACAGGGTGGCGCCGATAGACTCACGCGCTCCGTTTCGTTTCGTGGTGGCCGTTACGGATCACGACTGGTTTGCGTTTCTCTCGGCTCGTCCCGAGATTGACGAGGTCAACTTCTGGCGACCCGGGGCTACGACGACGGCGTACGAACGAGGCACGCCCTGGTTCTACCTTCTGAAAGGGACGGACATGATCGTGGGCGGCGCTTTTTTCTCGGCGTACGACAAAATGCCGGCACCTCTCGCCTGGGAAACGTTCGGCATTGCGAACGGTACCGGGAGCTTTGATGCGTTTTTGTCAACGCTGGCTTCAATCAAACGGGTTCGTCCAGCGCAAGTCGGTGAAATCGGCTGTGTTGCGCTGACTCAGCCGTTCTATTTTCAATCGTCGAGTGCCGTACGATTTGGTCGATTATATGGTCCTTTGAAATCGTTCGATACAGCGGAAGCCGACGGACAAGCGTTATGGCGTTCTCTTCAGCCTCTTGTTGCAGGCAAATCTTCCGCCAAGCCGATCTCGCCGGGGGTGCCGCTTCGCGAACCGTTGCGCGGTTCGCTAACCCTCGTGGAAACGCGTCCCGGTCAGGCTACCTTTCGCATCGACGTCGAAAAAGCGTACGAGTACCGGTGTGCCGTGACAGGTGAGCGCACGAGGCCGGCACTTGAGGCAGCGCATATCGTACCCTGGAGTGAAACGCGACGGCATAACGTACAAAACGGCTTGTTGCTGAGATCCGATATCCACAACCTATTTGACGCCGGCTATGTAACGGTCGATGAGAAGCTAAGGTTCGTAGTTAGCGGCGCCATTCGCGAAGAATTCGAAAACGGACGCGACTATTACGCCTTGCACGGCAAGGAGATTCGCCTTCCCGTCCATGCCGACCAGCGCCCTCAGGCCGAAAATCTCGAGTGGCACAGAAGCAATCGCTTCAAGGAATAGTGGAGGATGCTTCAAATGCAAACGTTCCAGCCGATAAAGGTACGCGCGATCGTACGCGGGGGTTTGCTAGAGAGCGTTTTTGCTTCAGCGGATATTGATTTTGAGTATATCGACGCCGATGTGTATGAAGGCGATCTGGATACTGCCATCGCCGAATATTCGAAATTGCCGATCGAAGTGGTATGAGCGCCGGCGTCTCTGAATATTGTCGCGGTCCTTCGACTCCGTGCACCTTCGGTGCACTCCGCTCAGGATGACAATGTGGCGACCAGTGTTCGCGCGCGCGTGAAGATTGCGTCGAGCATCGGTTCGGTGAGGACGCCGGTGTTCGTATTCTGACGGCTCGGATGGTAGGACGCGAGGACGATGACGTCTTTACCGCGCGGCGTTTGGAGCCGCGTTTCGGCACCGTGCTTGAACGGCGCCCGCGGCGTCAGATAGCGATGGTCTGCTTTCACCATCCCCTGCACCGTGTCGTCGGCGATTTTGCCGAGCGTGATGACGACGCGCGGTCCTAGCGTCTCGTATTCGGACTGCAAGTAATCGAAGCAGCGGCGTCGCTGCTGCGGCGTCGGCTTGTTCTGCGGCGGCGCACAACGGATCGCCGCGGTGATGTAGACGTCGCGTAGCCGTAACCCGTCGTCGCGATCGATCGACGCTGCTTGATTGGAAAAACCGGCTTTGAAGAGTGCCCGGTAGAGCCACACACCGGAGGCATCGCCGGTGAAGGGTCGCCCGGTGCGGTTGGAGCCGTGCGCTCCGGGAGCGAGTCCGACGATCAGCACCCGCGCTTTACGGTCGCCCCAGCCGGGAACTGGCCGCCCCCAATAGTCGCGCTCGAGGTGCGCGCGCTTTTTCTCGCGGGCGATCGTCGCGCAGTACGCGCGGAGCTCCGGGCAGCGCCGGCACTCGACGACCGTCCGCTCGAGCTCGATCAGACTCACGTATTTGACGAATCGCCGGACGTCTGGGAGACTCCCCTTTATGGATCGCCGCGGTATTGGGTTCTTGGTCGGAGCGCACGCCTTCAACGACATGAACCAATCGGTCGTGCCGGCGGTGCTGCCGTTCCTCATCTCGCAGCGGCATCTCTCGTACGCCGCGGCCGCGAGTCTCGTGCTCTCGCTGACGATCGCGTCGTCGGTGGTGCAGCCGCTCTTCGGCTACATCACGGACAAGCGCTCGATTCCGTGGCTGATCCCTTCGGCGCTCATTTGCGGCATGAGCGGCACCGTTTTGCTGGGCCTCGCGCCGACGTTCCCGTTCCTGTTGCTCGCAACGCTCGTCGCCGGTTTCGGCAGCGCGGCATTTCATCCGGAAGCCGCGCGCACGGCAAATCTCGTCTCGGGTTCGCAGCGCTCGACCGGCATGGGCTTCTTCGGGCTCGGCGGCAACATCGGCTTTGCTGCCGGTCCCATTTTGGTGACGCCGGCAATCCTGCTCTTTGGCCTGCATTATGCCGGGCTCATCGTCATCCCCGGCGTGTTGTACGCGATCTTTCTGGGTGTGTTCGAAATGCGCCGCTTCGCGACGTTCCGCGAACGGCCGAAGACGTTTGCGTCTGCAGCGCAACGCGGCGACCGGTGGGCGCCTTTCGCGGTTCTCACGACGACGATCGTGCTGCGCTCGATGGTATTTTTCGGCGTCATGACGTTCACGCCGCTGTTTTGCATCGCCGTTCTGGGTGCGACGAAAGTACAAGCGAACGCGATTCTTGCGTTCACGCTCGTCGCCGCAGCCGCCGGCGTCATCACCGGAGGACGTTTGGGCGATCGCGTCGACCGCCGCCGACTCATCCAAGTATCGATGGCAGCTGCGACCATCATGGCAACGTGCGTCGCATTCGCCGGCGAGGCGCACGTCACGCTGATCGCGATCTCGTTCTTATTCGTCACGCTGGCATTTTTAATGCAATGGAGCCAAAGCGTCACGATCGTGCTGGGGCAAGAATATCTTCCCACGCGCATCGGAACCGCATCCGGCGTAACGCTCGGCCTTGCGATCTCGATGGGCGGCTTTGCGATGCCGTTCCTGGGCAAGCTCGCCGACGCGCACGGCTTGGTTCCGGTGATGTTCACCATCGGCGCGCTCGCGCTCGCGTCGATGGTTACGGCGTTCTTCTTGCCTGCAGTCTCAAAGCCTGACGACGATCACCGGTCCGGTCGCGTGATCGATGATGAATCGCGCCGTGTGGCCGATCGACTTCGGGCCGACCCCGCCCCGATGGCCTGACGACAACAGCAGCGCAATCCCGGGCGTGCTTGCAGCGGCGATCGCGTGCCCCGCGTCGTGCCCACCCATCACGCGTGGGGTCGCGTTGATTCCGTGCGAACGGAGCGCGGCAATCGTTGCATCGGCGATTGCGCCCGCTTGCGTGCGATCCGGATCGTCGTGATGATGCGGCGGTGGAGGATGCGGACGCCCGTGACGTTCGCGCACGGCGGCGAGCTCGCGCGCGGCCACGTCGCCGTAGGCGCACCACACTTCGACGCGCTCGAAGCGTGGAGTCCACGGCATTGCCGCAGCGACGAGCGCTTCATCTTGTACGCCGTCGACACAAAGAGCTAAGACTACCGGATGATCCATAGCCATACCGACGTCACCATGAGCGTTGCGGGAACGACGAGCAAACCGAGCTTGAGATATTCGAACGGGTTGACCGCAATTCCGCGCGCGCGCACGATCGACAGCCACAGAATCGTCGCGAGCGATCCCGTCGTCGTCAGATTCGGGCCGAGATCGACGCCTGCTACGAGCGCATAGGCCGCCGGGGCGCCGATTCCGTGATGCACGACGGCGCCGGAAATCACCGCGACCGGCAGATTGTTGAGCACGTTGGAAGCGATAGCGGAGCCGAATGCGGCGGCGACGATCGTCGCCAAGGCGCCGTGATGGGCTTCGTCGCGCAAGGCGTCGAGTGCCAAGGCGACTGCGCCCTGTCGGACGACCGCATCGAGCAAAACGAACATGCCCGCCAACAGCGCGAACGTCGACCACCCTATTTCCCGTGCAGCTTCTTGCGGTCTGACGTGCGAGACGGCGATCACGAGTATCGCTCCCACGACGGCGACGGGTCCTAAGGGAACGTCGAAAACGAGCGCCGCGACGTACGCACATGCGACCAGCACCATCGTCGCCATCGTCCAGCGCATGCGCGGTTCGAGAGGCGGCGCCGGTGCGGCGCTGTAGCGATCGTTCAGATGCGAGCGAAACAGCGCGAGGAAGATTCCGAGGTTGAGCGCGACGGCCAATAGCATCGGCACCAACAAGTGCACCGCAAACGCCGCGAGATTCGGGCGCGCGAAGACGAGCAGATTTGCCGGATTCGAAAACGGCAAGCCGAACGAGGCCGCGTCGGCGACGAACGTGCACGCGTAGAGATATGGCAGCGCGTCGATGCCGCGGCTCGCGATCGCGCGATAGACGACCGGCGTGAAGACGATTGCCGTCGCATCGTTCGACATGACCGTCGTGAGCAGCGCTCCCGCGCCGAAGATCAGCGTAAACAATCGGCGTCGCGAACCGCCTGCGCGCATCAAGAGAATGCCGGCGAGCCATGCGAACAGTCCGCTCCGCTCCGCCGCCGCCGAGATCGCCATGAGTCCGAGAATGAACAACAGCACGTTCCATTGCGCGGCAATCGCGTCCGCAGCCGCTTGCGGCGCCTCTTTGCCGATCGCAATCACGAGCGCGGCGCCCGCAAGCGGCCACGTCCACTCCGGAATCTTTGCGGGCCGTACGGCAACGAGCACCATCGCCGCAGCGGCAATCGCGAAGACCAGGGGGCTCCCTAGCTCAGAGATGGGAACCCGAGGCGCGCGAGAGCCGCATATGCGACGATCCCAACGGTTGTCGAAAGATTGAGGCTGCGAACGGTTCCATGTCGCATCGGTATCCCCACGACGCGATCGGAATAGCGTTCCAGCAACGCGCGCGGCAAACCGGTCGTTTCTGTGCCGAACACGAGCGCGTCACCGAACGTGTATGGCGCCTCATCGTAACGACATGCTCCGCTCGTTTCGACGAACCAGCGCTGCGCATCGGACGTCGACCGTAAGTACTCGTCGATCGAAGAATGCACGACGACGCGAACGTGCTCCCAATAATCGAGGCCGGCGCGCTTGAGTTCGCGGTCCTCGATCGAAAAGCCAAGAGGCTCGACGAGATGCAAGGCACAGCCCGTTGCGGCGCACAACCGCGCGACGTTTCCGGTGTTCGGCGGAATGAGCGGCTCGACGAGCACGATGTGCAGCGGCGTCTCGACGACGTCGCCGGCGGAAACGACGCGTTCTTGCGGTTGTGCGCTCACGCGTTTGCCAGCTCGACGGTCGGCTTTTGCGGAGGAGCGACGACGTAGGCTACGCCGCGATGCTCGAGCCAAAGCTTTTCGAACTGCGCTCGGGGATACACGACGCGAATGCCGGATTGTGCGGGATCGTTTACGATCGGATTGCCGGGGCTATCGAAGCCACGCAACACGACGATG
>JBOHTT010000310.1:0-8250 GCA_050733775.1 Vulcanimicrobiaceae bacterium | reverse complement strand
CCTCAATGGTTTGCGGCATGACACCGTCATCCGCGGCGACCACGAGAATGGCAACGTCGGTAACTTTCGCACCGCGCGCGCGCATCGCCGTGAATGCTTCGTGACCGGGCGTGTCGATGAAAGTAATCTTACGATCGTTTTTCTCGACCGTGTACGCACCGATGCGCTGCGTGATGCCGCCGGCTTCGCCGCCGGCAACGTTCGCTTCGCGAATCTTGTCGAGCAACGACGTCTTGCCGTGGTCAACGTGCCCGAGTACGGTGACCACCGGCGGACGGGCAGTGAGCAGCTCGGGACGATCTTCCTCTTGCTCGACGACGACCTCTTCGCCGGCTTCTTTGATGATCGCCTCAAAACCAAACTTCTTTGCGACCGCAATTGCCGTCTCGGCCGGAATGTTTTGGTTGATGGTGGCCATCGTGCCCATCTTGATGAGCTCTTTGATGATGTCTTTGGCCGGAATGATCATCGACGTTGCCAGCTCTTGCACGGTCAGAACGTCGGGAATCTCGATCTTCTCGAGCTTGGCAGGCGGCGTCGCGGGCGCCGCGTCGAGCGAGCCGCGCTTTTTCTGGCGCGCTTTCTCGAGCAGCAGCTCTTTTTCGCGATCTTTCTTCGATTGTTTGTCTTCGCGGTCGCGCACGTTCGTGCGGCCGTCGCGGCCGGGCGCGCCGGAACTCGGCGTCGGGCCCTGCGGCATGAGCGGCACGCCGGGGCGGCCGGTGCGCGGGCCCGGAGGAAGCGGCCGGAAGGGACCGTTACCCGACGGACGTGGCCGGCCGGCGGGTGCACCGGGACGACCGGGCGGCGCCTGACCGGGACGCGGCTGATACCCTTGGCCGGGGATGCCGGGTTGACCCGGACGCGGTGCAACGCCGGGGCGACCGGGGAGCCCGACGCGTGGACCCGGGGCTGCCGACGCCGGACCGTTTTGCGGACGCGCCTGCTGTTGCGGCGGCGGGGGTGCCGGCGGACGGATCGAGCTCTGACCCGCCGGGACCGGACGAAGTTGAGGAATCGGCGCCGCGGCGGCGGCGGCGGCGGCCGGTCGTGGGGCAGCCGGTTTGGGCGCTTTGGGCGCTTCGGGCTCGGGGGCCGCGGGTTCGGGGGCTGCAGGTTCGGCGACCGGCGGAGCGGCTGCGGCGGGACGGCGCGCGGGAACCGGCTTGAGCGTCGGGACCGGCTCTGCGGCTACGGGAGCCGGCGGCGGTGCGACGACCGGCGGCGCTTCCGGCTTGGGCGCTTTGGCGGGAGCCGGGGCCGCGGCGGGCGGCGCGGGCTTGGCGGCAGCGGCGGTTTTCGCCTTGAGCTGTGCGCGCAACAGGTCAGCGATCTTATCGTCGACGACGCTGAGCTGGTTCTTGGCCTCGAGGCCCAATCGCCCGAACAGGGCGATCAACTCTTTCGAGGTCATGCCGAGCTCTTTTGCGAGCTCAAAAATGCGAACTTTACCGGTTGCCATAGAATCCTTTAGTGAGACCCGAATCGTGCCGCTTTGGCTTCGACTGGCTCGTCCTGAGCGTAGCGTCAGCGGAGCGAAGGGGGTGCGAAGTGGTTATCTTATCATGGTGTGTCCGTCACGAGAAATTCGGCTGCTGCTGCCAGCCCAGGATAACGCTTGTTCTTCGCGACCCGGGCCGCACACTTCGCGGAACAGATGTACGCACCGCGCCCCGGTTGCCGGCTTGGCCCATCCGGCATCCAAGCGCTCTGACCGGCGCGCGTAAAACGCACCATCGAGCGCTGCTCGTGCCGTTCGCGGCAGCCGACGCACGTGCGAACCGGGATCATTACTGCTGGAACATCTCCCGTTTGAATTCTTCGAGACGCCGCAACAGCTCGGGATCCACCGTTTCTTCCTTTTCCGCTTCCGCTTCTGCGACGACTTCTTCGTCTGCCGTAGTCTCGACTTCGACGGCTTCGGTGACGCCGTCGCGGCCGTCTCGTTCCGCCAGATAACGCGCACGATTCGTTTCCGCTTCGGATTCCGCCGTAATGTCGAGGCGCCAACCCGTTAGGCGCGCAGCGAGCCGAACGTTTTGCCCTTCGCGGCCGATCGCAAGCGAAAGCTGATAGTCGGGAACGATCACGAGCGCGACACCTTCGTCCTCGAACAGCTCGACGCCGATGACCTTCGCCGGCGCGAGCGCGTTTTGAATGAAGGTGTTTGCGTCGGGCGCCCAGCGGATGACGTCGACCTTCTCTCCGCGTAATTCATCGGAGACGGCGGCGATGCGGCTCGATTTAGGACCGAGACACGCGCCGACGGGATCGACTTCGGGACGATTCGAATGCACGGCGACTTTCGTGCGGCTGCCGGCTTCCCGCGAGATCGCCATGATTTCGACGATATCCTCACGGATCTCCGGAACCTGATTCTCGAGCAGCCGCTGCACGAGTCCCTCGGCGGCACGCGAGAGAACCACGAGCGGCCCTTTCGGACTCTTACGAACGTCCAGCACGTACGCGCGAATGCGATCGTTGATGCGATAGTTCTCGCGGTGCACTTGCTCGGAGAGCGGCAGCAGCGCTTCGTGCTTGCCGTCGAGCAGGACGTACATGTTGCGCTGCTCGTAGCGCTGCACGACGCCGATGACGATATCGTGCAATTTCGCGCTGTACGTATTGAAAATCGTATCGCGCTCAGCTTCACGAATGCGCTGGACGATCACTTGCTTCGCCGTTTGCGCGGCGATGCGGCCGAAGTCTTTCGGGGTGACTTCCTCGTCGAAGAAATCGCCGGGCTCGTAATGCCCGCCCGCTTGCTTCTTGCTGATTTCGAGCTTCGGATCGACCACCTCGTCGACGACGGTTCTGCGGTGAAAGACTTTGTATTCGCCGCTTTGCCGGTCGATCGTGACGATGGCGTTCGCCTCGCTGCCATAGTTGCGCTTGTACGCGGAAATAAGGGCCGCTTCGAGCGCTTCGAGCAGCATTTCAAATCCGATGCCGCGCTCGGTCTCGATCTCTTTTAGCGCCGCGAGCATCTCTGTATTCATCGGTGCCGTCTTTCTCGTTTTTCTTTGGTGAGGTCCGCGCGCGGATCGTACTCCACGTTTGCGTGTTTGATTAGTGCCAGCGGCACGGGAAGCTCGCCGTCCCTTTGCGTGAGAACGACGTTCGTGCCGCGCACGCCGGCCAAACGGCCTCGATGCGTCTTGGCACCTCGTATTGCGAGGTCCGTGCGAAGTTTGATGTTCGAACCAATAAAACGCTCGTAGTCGGCTGGACGCAGGAGCGGGCGATCCAAGCCTACCGATTCGACCGACAGCGTATAGGGGTCGGGGTACCTGTCGAGCGCCGCGTTGATCTTGTGCGAAATGCGCTCGCACGTCGCAACGTCGACGCCGCCGGGCGTGTCGATTACCAAATGAAGCTCGACGGAGCCATGACGGCGCTGGGCCGATGTCTTCACGACTTCGACTTCCCGCAGGGCTACGTCCAGGCTCAGCTCGCCGGCGACGCGTTCGAACGCCTCCACCAAGCCCAGTGGCTCAGCACGTTCGATGATAGATCGACCTCCTATAAGACAGAAGCGCGCCTGGCGGCGCGCTCCATCGGGCGACACTATACACCATAACCGCCCCTTAACGCAATGCGGAGCCTCCGTCCAGCAGAGGAGCCGGGCGGAAGGTCGGGTGGGGCAAGTTCTCGCGTCGACAAACCAGAAGAGATGCCGGCATCCGAGCTTATGAACGATACAAAACGAACCAAAATCGTCGCGACGATCGGCCCCGCATCGCGCGATCCAAAGATCTTGCGCGAGATGTTTCTTTCGGGCGTCAACGTCACGCGCCTAAACTTCTCGCACGGAACCCACGACGAGCACGCCGCCGTCATCGAGGACGTGCGGCGCACGGCTGCGTCACTTGGCATGCACATTGCCGTGCTGCAAGATTTGCCGGGTCCGAAAGTTCGCACGGGGCCGCTCAACGGCGCAGCGTCGATACGCCTGGAATCCGGCAAGCCTTTCACCCTCACGACGCGCGCGATCGTCGGCGGCCCGTCGGCAGTCTCGGTGTCGTACGGACGATTACCGCGTGACGTCGAAGCCGGGAAAACGATCTACCTCCAAGACGGTGCGATAACGCTGCGCATCGACGAGACGACGGACGATGAAGTCCGCACGCACGTCTTAGTCGGCGGCGATCTGCGGCCGACTCAAGGCATCAACTATCCCGACGGCACGCTGCAGCTCGATTCGGTAACCGAACGCGATCTCGACCACCTTGCCTTCGGCGTGGAACATGGCGTCGACTGGGTCGGCGTCTCTTTCGTGCGGTCCGCCGAAGACGTGATTCGCGTGAAGTCGTTCATTCACGAGCGCGGTCACGACATACCGGTCATGGCAAAGATCGAGAAGCACGAAGCGCTCGAGCACATCGACGAAATCATCGATGCGGCAGACGGCATCATGGTTGCCCGCGGCGATCTTGGCATCGAGGTGCCGCTCGAAACCGTGCCGATGATTCAAAAGCATATCATCGAGCGCTCGAATCGCGCGAGTAAGCCCGTGGTCACCGCCACTCAGATGCTCGAATCGATGATCTCGAGCGCGCGCCCCACGCGCGCCGAAGCGACGGACGTTGCGAATGCTATCCTCGACGGCACGGACGCGGTGATGCTCTCAGGCGAGACGGCCCGCGGCAAATATCCGCTGGAAGCCGTGAAGGTGATGGCGACGATCGCGCACGAGATCGAAAAAGAGTACCCCCACGCCGAGATGAAAGCGCGGCGCCTCGAGAATCACGACGGCTCGATTGCGACGAGCGTCGCGGAGTCGGCGGCGCTCTGCACCGAGAAGCTCGGACTACGCTCCATCGTCACCGGAACGACGACCGGCAATACGGCTCGCCACATTTCGTCATTCCGCCCACCGGCGCGGATCTACGCGGTCACGCCGAAGACCGACGTGGCGCGGAGGCTTGCCGTCGTATGGGGCGTCGAAGCCCTCGTCGTCCAGCAATACAAAATGTTTGAGACGATGCTCGAGCTCGCGGAAGCGCGGCTACTCGCTGACGCGATCGCGGAGTCTGGTGAGGTTATCGCGGTGACCAGCGGAATGCCGGTTGGCGAGGGCGGCACGAACGTCCTCAAGTTGCACCGTATTGAATAGATCGGCGTTACCGTAGAGGCGGCGACCGCCGCGCTCGGCGATGTGATGCGCGATCGCCGTCGAGAGCAATCGCCGGCTGGAATCGTCGCTCGGCGCCAATATCCGAAAAAAACCGCCGGCCGATGCCGGTAGCGGTACGGCAAGACGGTAATAGGACATCAACCCGAAGCGCGGATGGTGTAAATGGAAGACGCGCTCGCGGCTCGACTCGGCATCCGAATCGAGCGAGTAAACCTCGTGGCGTCGCCACATGCCGTCGAAATCCGCAGACTGCAACAGCATCGATAGAATCCCCAACGCATCCGCGTTCGTCGGATCGCGGCCGAGCGCCATCCGGAAAAGTCCCAGCTCGACGCGCGCATGGTGCTCCCACTCGACCCATATCTTTCGGATTTCCGGTCGAAAGAATATTCGCCAAAGCGCGTTAGTTTTCAGCCGATCCTCATCGGCGATGCCAAGCAATGCTTCTGCTGCCTGATTCCACACGATCGGCGTATGCCAGCGATCGTAGGCGACAACGACGATGTCGTCGACCAACCGCAGGGCAACAGCGACGGATGCGTGCAGATCGCTGGGTGATTCGGGCGGCGGTTCGCCACGGACGAGATCGTAGACGTAGTCACGCTCGTCCTGGTCGAGCTGCAACGCTTTTGCCACGGGCTCGATGATGCGCACCGTCATGGCACGCTCCTGGCCCATCTCGAATAGCGTATACCAGGCGGTGCTGATCCCGGCTAACTGGGCGACTTCGGAGCGCCGCAGTCCCGGGCTCCGCCGGCGACGCGACTCAACAAAGCCGTTTCGTCGCGGATCTAAGCGCGCGCGGCGTTTCTTGAGGAAGTCCGTAAGCAGCGCGCGCGCTGCGGTCTTCGGCAAAGCTAAACCTCGGAGTGATTCAGAGCATACTACTAATTGTGCATACCATAACGAATACCAAAAGTTGACAGTGGGTTGCGACACTAGACGCGAATGCTCCCTCAGGGTAGGTCGCCACACATGTCAATTCGTGTTCGTGCGCTAATCGTATTTTTGGTCGCAGCGGTTGTACTCGCTAGCTTGATCGCGACCATCGTTGCGTTCGAAGCCGTGAGCGATCGCAATCAAGTGCAAACGGATAAGACGACGTCCGCGATCATTTCTACACAAACGCTCTTGCGCGCGTTGCTCGATGCCGAAACCGGCGTTCGCGGCTACATCGCGACCGGACAGCCGTTGTTTCTCCAGCCGCACGAGTCTGCCGTAACGGAAGTTCCCGTTGAGATGCAAGCGCTCGACGACGCCGTTAAGAACGGACTCCTCACCGCAGCGAGCGCGCGCAATATCGACCGGCGTGCGTTCAGAGTCCTCGACTTGCTCGAGCAAGAGGTCACGCTCGCCTCGAGCAACCATCGCGACGCTGCGCTGCACGATCTCACCAGCGGCCGAGAGAAAGGCGCGATGGATGCCGTGCGCGACGCCATCGGCGCGCAAATTGCGATTTGGCGAGCCGATCGGGCCAAAGCCGCGGCATCGCTGCACGAGGTTCGTGTCGTTCTCTACGGCATCACCATCGCCGGATCGCTCGCGGTCATCGGCGGATTGCTTTCGTCGCTGTGGTTCTTCGGTTTTGGGTTGATTCGCAGAATCGATACGCTCTCGGATAACTCGGCGCGCGTCGCGCTCGGCGAACCGCTTCTCGACCAGATGCCCGGGAACGACGAGCTGGCTCAGCTGGATCGCGCCTTACATGCGATGAGCCGCGTCATCAACGAGCGCGAAGCGGTGATGGCACGCTTCCGTCTGATCTTCGAAGCAGCGCACGATGCCATAACCTTTATCGACGTCCAAAGCGGACGCGTCGTCGAAGCAAATCCCGCGGCTTGCCACCTGTATGGTTACGAGCACCGCGAGATCATCGGTGCGCCCCTGGCGCTGCTGCGGGCGCCCGAGTTTCGCGACGCTCTCGAAAAACAGCTTACCGACGCACTTACGGGCGGCGTTTCCACCGAGGCTGTCGCACTGCGCAAAGACGGCTCGACAGTCCCGATGGAGTCGTCCCTGCACGGCACCGTCATCGAAGGGCGGCCGGTCGTGGTCTCGATCATTCGCGATGCGACGGAACGCAGGCAGACCCGCCAACAACTGCTGTCGGCGCTCGACGACGCCGTGCGCGCATCTCGGCTGAAGAGCGAGTTCGTTGCGGGCATCAGCCACGAGATCCGCACGCCGATGAACGGCGTCGTCGGGATGACGGATCTGCTTCTCCAGACGGCGCTCGACGAACAGCAACGCGATTTCGCCGAAACGATCCGCGATTCTGCCGACGCGCTGCTCCGGATCATCGGCGACATTCTGGATTTTTCAAAAATCGAAGCCGGGAAGGTCGAGATCGAATCCGCGGCATTCGACATCAGGCGCATCGTCGAATCGACGGCAACCATTCTCGGTGCGAACGCGGCGCGCAAGCCGATCGGCCTGATGACGTTCATCGACCCGCGGTTGCCTTCGCTCGTGACGGGCGACGCCGGCCGATTGCGGCAGATCCTCTTGAACCTGGTCGGCAATGCGATCAAGTTTACGCAGACCGGCTGCGTCACACTCTCCGTCGAGCCGGCCGGCGAACAGCTCATCCGTTTCAGCGTCGTCGACACCGGGATGGGCATGACGCCGGAGACCATAGAACGCCTCTTCAAGCCCTTCACACAAGCCGATGCGTCGACCACGCGCCGCTACGGTGGTACCGGCCTGGGGTTGTCGATTTCGCTGCGTCTCGTCGAGCTGATGGGCGGCAAGCTCGAAGTCGCTTCCGAGCTCGGAACGGGATCGCGCTTTTGGTTTACGATTCCGCTGACGCTCGTTTCGGAAGGCGACGGCGTCATCGCGCTCCGAGGAAAGCGCTGCGCGATCGTCATCGCCGACCGGCCGACGCGGACGATGTTGCAGCGGTACGCGCTGTCTTGGCAGATGCAATCCGTCGCGGCGGAGTCGTGGAACGCTGCCAGCTTCAACGGCACTTTCGATATCGCGATCGTCGACGCCGCAGGCCGCCCGATGGCGGAGGACCGGGACGTTCACCGCATCATCACTGTCATCGACGGCGAGCCTTCATCATCGACGCTGCAAGGCGGCAACACCATCGTTCGCGCACCGTTGAC
>JBOHTT010000309.1:0-5282 GCA_050733775.1 Vulcanimicrobiaceae bacterium | reverse complement strand
GGCGTCGCCGGTGTCGCGGACGCGTTCAAACTCGGTTTCATTCCGCTGCGCAGCGAGCGCTGCATCTTGATCGTACGACGCCGGGATCGCGCCCACATGGGAGTCGCGGCTTGCGTTACCGCCTTGCGTTCGACAGCGTTTCGCCGCGATCTCTCGGCGTTCGGACCTTACGACCTCACCCGGTTAGGAGAATCGGTTTGAATCGACGACAGTGGATGGGTGCTACTGCGACGGCGTTCGCCGCTTCGCAAGCGCCGCGACGAACGAACGCTCAAGGATTGACGACACTCGACGTCGCGTATGCCGGATCGATGGGTTCGATGATGGAAGGTCCCGTCAAGTGGCAGGCCGCCGCCGTGTTGGGCATCGACATGCGCGGTCGCGCCGCAGGTTCCGATGCGCTGGCAAACCTTCTCGTCGGCGGCAGCATCACCGCCGACGTTTTTCTGCCGGTTACGCCCGGGCCGATGATGACCGTTATCGAGGCGGGCAAAGCACAGATCGGCATGCCGGTCGCGCGAACCGAAATGGTGATCGCCTACAGTCCAAAAAGCCGGTTCGCGGCGCAGTTCGCCGATGCATCAGCAAGCAAACGAGGCGCGATGCCGTGGTACGAGATACTCGCCCAACCCGGCGTCCGATTCGGTCGAACCGATCCCACCACGGATCCACAAGGCCGCAACATCATCTTCACGTTGCTGCTCGCGGAAGACTATTACAAACAGCAGGATCTGGCGAAAAAGATTCTCGGCGAAACGATTAACACCACGCAGATCTTCAGCGAGGCCACTGTTGAGGCGCGCTTGCAAAGCGGCGAGCTCGATGCCGCGTCGGCATATAGAATTCAACCGGGTCCGTTTAATTTGCCGTATATATCCTTACCGGATACCATCAATCTCGGAAACCAGTCGATGCACCAGCGCTATCAGCAAGCGTCGCTGACCCTGGGCGGCAGATCGTACCATCCGCAGGCGCTCGTGTATTACGCGGCAGTAATCGCGGGTTCGGCTCATGCCGACAAGGCCGCGGCGTTCGTGCAATGGCTCTCGGCGTCACAGGCCCAACGGATCTTTCGCAAATACGCCTACGACGCACCGGTGGGGGCCGTCGCGCTACACCAATAGCCTTGCCAAACATACTCGCTCGTCTCGGCGCCGCTCTATTTTCGGTCGCTCTCCTCTACCCGCTCGCCGGACTCTTCGTGCAGGTCGGCCGATGGCGCTGGAACAGCCCCGCAACATTCGATGCCGCACGCATATCGCTCGGTCTGACGGCGCTGGCGATGGTGATCGTCGTGCTCGCCGGAACGCCGATGGCGCTCTACATTACGCGCTGCTCGGGACGCGAGCGCTTGTGGTGGCAAGCCGTGCTGCTCGTGTCCGTTTTACTCCCCCCGTTGGCGCTCGGCATTTTGTTGTCGCTCGCGTTTGGGCCACATGCACTCGGCGCATTTCTGAATCGTTTTGGCTTATCGATGACCAACACGCCACTAGCGTTCGTCGTCACGCAAGTGTACGTGAGCATCGGCTACTACGTTCTAGGTGCGGGTGCAGCGCTCGATTCGGTTCCCAGGAGGCTCGAGATGCAAGCCGCTCTCTTGGGCCACGATCAATGGAGCGTTTTTTGGCGGATCACATACCCAATGGTTCGCTTGGGGTTTGCCGTCGCGCTCAGTCTCGCGTGGGTTCGCGCGCTGACTGAATTCGGTGCCATTGTGATCACGGCGTATTACCCCGCCGGCATGCCGGTAGCGATGTGGACGAGTCTTGAGAATTTCGGCTTACCGGCCGTGATGCCGCTGCTCGTCACGTTCCTGGTCACGTCCTTGCCCTTGCCGTGGCTCGCGCACGTGTTAGCGCAGCGCAGAACCGCGTCCGCGAGCGTCCCTGCCAATGCTTGAAGTCCAAGTCGTCAAGAAACGCGCGTAGTTCACCATCGACGTCGCATTTGTGGTCGCCGCCGGTGAAGCATGCGCGCTCTTCGGTGCGTCCGGAACCGGCAAAAGCACGATACTCGCGTGCATCGCAGGAACGGAAACGCCGGACTCCGGCCACGTGCGGCTCAAGGAAGAGACGTTCTTTCCACCGCCGCGCCCGTTGCATCGACGGAAGGTCGGCTACCTGACGCAAGACGCGAATCTCTTCCCGCATTTGCGCGTGCGAGAAAACGTCAGCTTCGGTCTGCAAAATGGTTCGCGCAACGAAACGGCGTGGGTCGACGAGCTGCGCGACCGGCTGCATCTTTCACCGATCTGGAACGAGCCGGCGCACGAAGTTTCCGGCGGTCAAGCACGTCGTGTGGCGCTGGCGAGAATGCTCGCGCCAAAACCCCGGCTGGTTCTCTTAGACGAGCCGTTCACGGGCTTGGATCGGCATCTCGTGCGCGAGCTCATCGGCGCGATCGTCGAGTGGCAGCGCGCGCTGCAGTTCACGATGATCGTCGTCGATCACGAAGCGGATATTTTGGAACGTCTCTCCAGGCGCGCAATTGTCCTAGAAGGGGGTCGCATCGTTGCGGACGCAGACTGGCCTGCCTTGCACGCACGTCCAGCTACGCCGCTCCTGGCGGAACTTCTCGCCCCCTTGTGAGGATTGCCCGGCGGTTCGTCGCCGGCGAACGCATCGCTGACGCGATCGCCGCCGTGCGTAGAATCAACGATCTGGGGATGTCGGCATCGATCGATTTCCTCGGAGAAGACGTGCACAACGCGGATAGTGCAGTTGCGATCCGCGACGAGTATCTGCGTCTGCTCGACGCTCTTGCGGAAGCCGGCTCGCGCAGCAACGTCTCTCTGAAGCTAACCGCCCTCGGCCTCCTTGTCGACCGCGCGCTCTGCAGAGAGAACGTCCTTTCCATCGCGGCACGCGCGTCGGACGCTACGGTGCGCTCGCTCCTCGATCCGTTCGTACGGATCGACATGGAAGGCTCGGCGCTTACGGAAGCCACGCTTCAGATGTTCGAAGAGGTGTACGCCCGGCGAACGAACATCGGTGTGGTGCTGCAAGCCTACTTGAAGCGCACGCCGGAGGATCTCAAGCGCGCGATTGCGCTCGGCGCGCGCGTAAGGCTCTGCAAGGGCGCATACAAGGAGCCGCCCGACATTGCGCTGCGCGACATGCCGTCGATCCGGCGCGCGTTCATGCGCCTTGCCGAAACGCTCTTGCTGCGCGGGAACTATCCTGCGATTGCGACGCACGACGAGGGCATTCAAAACGGCGTGAAGGCATTTATCGCCGAGCGCAATATCGAGCGCAGTCGTTTCGAATTCCAAATGCTCTACGGCGTTCGGCCCGATTTGCAACGCAAGCTCGCAGCCGAAGGCCACAACGTGCGCGTGTACGTTCCGTACGGCACACACTGGAAGCAGTATTTTTACCGCCGCATTCGGGAGCGGCGCGAAAACGCGCTCTTGGCGCTGCGAGCCGTGTTTGGCCGTTAGGCCTACATCGTCATCGGATGCGCTTGCGAATGCTCCGGTTTGACTTTCGGATTGTATTCCGCGAACTCGCCGTCCGGATTCGGAATCGCCCAGAACTGCAAATCCCAAATCGCAGGGAACAAGAAGACGAATGCAACGTCCTCGGGACGCTTGGCGAGCCCCATGCTCACGAGTACGTCCTTGCTTGGTGCGCTGATCGTGCCACCGGCGGCTTCGAATTTCTGGGCCGACGCGCCACCGAATTTGATTCCGCCCTCTTCCCGCAGACCGTAATGGACGTGCGCGCGAAAGCCGATCCAACGCCGCGGGTCGATGCCCCACAGCTGCGGACGGTTCGGCGAATCGGTTTGCAAGACCGAATAATCGGCGCCGATCAAACGGCCGTGAACGTCATACCATAGCTGACTGGGGTGTTCGGCATCCGTCGACGTCCAGTGCAAATTCGCCCATGAGATCGCTCCCGTGCGATCCTCAGGCGTGAATTGGAAGAAACCGGCGCGCGAAGCCTCCGTCGTCTTCGAATACGTGCGGTGCAAAAACCGCGTCGCATCCTCCAGAAACTGTTTTTCTTTAGGCTCGGCATGCGGATTCGGCTCCGCTTCCTTCATTTGCGCGCGCACCGGCGCAAGCGTGCTCGCGGCAAACGCAACCGATGCCGCCAAGAGAAATCGTTCGCGACGCATCATACCGCGACGTTCGCGCAGGGCCTTCCCGCGCCCTTATGTCGGCGTCGAGCTAGGACTCGCGGACGGTGAGGCGCTTGGACTGGGCGAGGGCGACGAGCTTGCTGCAGCTTTTCCGCGCCGTCGTCGCGGAGGTTGCGTATACTTCGGGTTCATCGTGAAGAGCGGAATCGGCGTGAAAGCCGCGTAGGGCTGATCGGTCGAGAACGTGTACGGCGGCGGCGTAGTCAGCTTCGTTTGACTCGGATTGCTCGCATCGAGCGTGGCGCTCGTACGTGCCCGCAGCAGCGTCCCCGGCGGCAGCCTCAGGTCCGTTCCAGATTTGAGTTGTTCTTTGGAATGCGGCAGCGTGACGTCTTGCGGGTTCGCCGCGACGAGCACCGGCGTCATCGCAGGGTGCAGCAGCTCCACCGGCAGCGCAATCCCACCCGCGAGCTCAACCGGGCGCACGCGCAAAAAAATCTCGCCGCTCGCGCCTGCTCCGGCCCGCCGCGTTGCGGTCACCAGCAATTGCACCGGCGCGCCGGCTCGCGCAAGCACCTTCTCGCGCAGCACGATCGCGCCGTGCAGATGCGCCGCGATTGTCGAACCGGGCTGCGACGTCGAGGAATCGACGCTTTCGTCGAGCACGATCGTTTCGATCGTGCCGGCGGGCAAAATGACGCCCGCCGCAGGTGTCTGCGGCGGTGCGGCATCGACGAACCATGGCAAGGCGACGGCAGCGGCCAACGCCGCGCACGCGGCGCCCGCCCGCCTTACCGTCACCGTGTGTTAGGAGGCTCTTTTTTCGCTCTCGGTAGGAGAGCCGGCCGCGGCAGCAGCGCGCTTGCCCTGTTCGATGAGGGCCTTCACCTTCTGGCCGCCTTTTTGACCGATCTCTTCATAGAAGGTCGGGCCGTAACGGTCGCGAGTCGCCTCGCCACCTTTCTTGCCGCCCTTCTTGCCGATTTGCTCGTAAAAAGTATGCCCATGCGCGGCCTTGGTGGCCTGACCGCCCTTACGGCCGATGTTCTCGTAGAACTCGGGGCCATACTTGCGTTTGACGGTCTCGCCGCCTTTTTGGCCGGCTTCCCGAACGGTCAGTCCGCCGCCGGGCTTCTTCGCTGGGGTCGACATAACTGGACTTCTTTCTACCTCGTGTTCCGGATGGACTATTCCCT
>JBOHTT010000308.1:0-6175 GCA_050733775.1 Vulcanimicrobiaceae bacterium | reverse complement strand
GGGTCGGATCTCCCGGCACGGGTGACGCGTTTTCTTCCGTTACGATGTCCGGCTCGATTCCAACCGTGTTGATGTCGCGGCCTCGCGGCGTGAAGTAGCGGGCGGTCGTGATTTTGATGGCCGAACCGTCCGGCAGCGGATAGATCGATTGCACGACGCCTTTTCCGAAGGTTCGCGTGCCAATCAGCGTTCCGACGCCGCGGTCTTGGATTGCCCCTGAGGTGATCTCCGAGGCGGAAGCGGTGTTGCCGTTCACCAGGACGACGAGCGGCTTGGGCGCGATTGCGGCGTTGTCGGCATCGTACTGCTTATAGTTACCCGCGCGCTCGGTAACTTTCACTATAGGCCCGGTCGAGATGAACTTCGAGCTGACGTCGATCGCCGAATCCAGATACCCGCCGCCGTTGTCGCGTAGATCCAACACATACGCTTCCGCGCCGTCTCTCTCGAACTTATCGAGCGCGCGGTTTATCTCGTCCGCGGTCGATTCGCCAAAGATCGCGATTGCGATGAACGCTACTTTGTTCGGCAGCATCTTCGCGAAGACGGTTGGCGTGTGGATCTCGCGCCGCGTGATCGAAACCGGTTCGGCAAGCGGTTCGCCGTTGCGTTCGATGCCGATCCGCACGACGGTACCCGGGTCGCCGCGCAGCATCGTTGAGATCGTTTTGAGCGCCATGCTTGCCGTCGGCGTGCCGTTGATCGTTGCCATGACGTCGCCGGATTGTATCCCTGCGCGATCGGCGGGACCGCCCTGCGCTATCCATAATGCCAGCGCGCGCTTCTGCCCCGAACTTTCCTGACCGATAATGATGCCGACGCCGCCGAAGCCCTCGCCACCTTGAAGACCCTTTTCCATCTCGGCGTATTCTTTGGGCGTAAGGAAGACGGTATAGCGATCTTTTGCCGCGCTGTACAAACCGGAAATCGCGTCGTACGTGATCTGCGTCGCTGGCAGTTTTCCCGCGGCGAGACCGTACGCCGCGCTCGCCTCGTCGACGAACGTGCGCAAATCCGTGCGCTCGTTGTGCGCAGTGCGCGGATGCGGAAGCGTGCCGTGTGCGACGCCTTTTTGGTCGAGATCTTGCACGAGGCTGTGGTACTCACCGTCGAGCAGCGCTTGGGGATCCGCTTTCTGATAAAACTCTTCGGTAAGCCGCAAATAGCTGATGCGCAGCTCGTACAGTTGTAGCGGCGTCAAACCGCTTGCAGCGCGGAGCGTTGCCGGCGGCACGACAACGAGCGCGAGGACCAAAAACGCGAAGAGAACGCGTCGCACGACGATCACGACGACGCTTGCCGCGCAATGAGTGCGCGCGCTTGGGTGTAGACGCGATCGCTTGCCGTTCCGAATTTACGCAGATCCGGTAGACCGTTCGTGGTGGGGTCGGGAACGTTCACGTCGGGCGTGATGCCTTTCTTGTTGATGTCCCGGCCGAGTGGGGTGACATAGCGAGCAGTCGTGATCTTGAGTGCGGAGTGGTCGGGCATGTTGTAGATGCTCTGAACTACGCCCTTTCCAAACGTTTTCGTGCCAATAATCGTGCCGACGTGGTAGTCCTGGATCGCTCCGGCCGTGATCTCGGCCGAGCTGGCGGTATACTTGTCTACCAGGACGACCAAGGGTGCTACGCCGACCGAAACGCCGAGGGCAGTGCGCGAGTCGCGATCGCCTTCACGATCGATCGTCGACACGATCGTCCCCTGGCGAACGAAGAGACTCGAGATTTGTACCGCAGAATCGAGCAGCCCGCCGCCATTCACGCGCAGGTCCAGAATGTAGCCTTTGGCACCACGCTCTTTTCCGTCGAGCATCGCCTTGCGAACTTCGTCGTACGAGGTCGTCCCAAAATCTCCGAGACGAACGTATTCGATGCCGCGATCGAATTTGGCGAGCGCGGAGGGCACGTGCACGCGGGCGCGTGTGATCGCGACGGTACGCCGCGCATGCGTACGCGGATTCTCGAGCAGCAACAGGACGCGCGTTCCAACGGCGCCGCGAATGCGGTGCTCGACGACGTCGAGCTTCTCGTCTTTCGCGGATACGCCGTCGACGGCGACCACGACGTCGCCCGGCTTGACGCCGGCAGCGATGGCGGGGTTGTCGGGAATGGGCGAAACGATCGTCTGATGCGTCTTGCGGTCTTGCCCGATGTAGACGCCGATGCCGCCGAAGTTGCCGCCTTGCAATTCTTCGTTCAGGGATGCGATCTCACGCGCGCTCAGATACACCGTGTACGGATCGTCCAGCGAATGCAGCATGCCGGAGATTGCCGCGCGGCTGAGATCGCCCTCGTTGAGCGCCTTGTCTTGCGATGCGAGTGCTACGACTTCGTGACGAACGAGCGAAACATCGCCGCTCGGCGAGCCGGTCGTGGTCATCGTCGGTACGACAATGTGCGAATGGTGCAGTTTAACGTAGGCACCAAGACCTTGCCGGGTGCCGTCGAGAAGTTCTTGCAAATCGACCGGCCGATAGTACGCATCTTCAACGCGCGAATACGCTTGGTCGATGAGACCAAGGTCCGTTCCGGACGTTTCGTTGTCGAATCCGCGCAGATCGAGCGACGGAAAGCGGTCGGCGACCGAGCCTTCAAATCCGGCGTGCGCGGCGGCATGCGCGACGTACGCCGCACCGGCAGTTGTTGCCACGGCGACGACGATGGCCGCAATCAATACGCGCACTTTAACCGGCACAGTCCACCTTGCTTAGACAACCCTACCCACGCGCCTGCGCGAGCCTGCGCAGCGTAACGCGACTTGCTGGGAAGCGGCTTAACGCAGCGTTAGCGGCAACGCTAGTGCAAGTAGGACATTGGGTCGACGGGCTTGCCGTCGATGCGGACCTCGAAGTGCAGATGTGGCCCGGTTGAATGCCCAGTCGACCCGGCAGCGCCGATTGCTTGGCCTTCTTTGATCTCTTGGTCCGCTCCGACGAATATCTGCGAAAGGTGCGCGTACAGCGTCGACATGTTGCCGCCGTTGTCGATGATGATCATGTTGCCGTAGCCGCCGTCGTTCCATCCGGCTGAGATCACGCGGCCTCCCGCCGCGGCCACGACGGTCGTTCCCATCTCGACGGCAATGTCGATTCCGGTGTGCATCAAAAACCGGCCGTTGACGGGGTTCGTGCGCATGCCGTACGGCGAGCTGATCGGGCCGGACGCCGGCCACATCAACGCGCCCGGTGCGCCGACAATCGGCGGGGGTACTTGGCCGGAGAGAAGCGCCGCGCGGCGCGCCGCTGCCTGGCGCGCAGCTTCTTCGGCTTGCTTCTGCCGGATGAGCGCTTCGATTTGCTGCTCGGCTTGCTCCGAAATCTCTTCCAGCTGTGTAACTTCTTGCGCGACTTGCCGTTTTTGCGCGTCGGCTGCCGCGACCAGCTGTGCGCGCTGCTGTGCGAGCGTCGTCAGCTCGGCTTGCGTACGCGCAACGTCGGCCGCATTTTGATCCAGGCGCGAGCGCGTCCCCAGCAACGTTTCTTCGATCGTGGCGACTTGCGCTTCGGCGGCCTTTCGCGCACGCAAGGCGTGCTGGTTCGCGTCGACGAGCAGACGGATGTCGTCCCATCGTTCGACGAAATCGGAAAACGACGTTGCGCTGAAGAGTACGGCCAGATACCCGAGCTGGCCGTGCTCGTACGCGTCCACTAATCGTCTATTGAGCGCGTCGGTGTGGCGTTGCAACGTTGTCTGCGCAGCGCGCAACTGGACGCCGTTCCAGTCGAGGCGCTTTTGATTGGAGCGCATCTGGCTTTGCAGCAATGCGAGCTGATTGTTCGCGACATCGATGTTGTGGTTCGTGTCTGCAAGCTGCTGCGCCGCCGACTGATACCGGTTGCGCGCCGAATCCAGCTCGCCACGCTTCTGGATCAGCCGCTCGTGAATCTCGTGCTGCTTCTGCCGCTGCTGTTGAATCTTCGTGTCGATGTTTGAGCGCGCGCCGCCGGCGAGCGGTGCGCCCGTCAATAGCACGACGACGCCGAGCGCTAGGGTCCGGCGCATTAGCGTCATACGCGCAGGTAGCGGCTGACCGAAACCCAGGCGCCGACCACTCCGACGACCGCGCCGGCAGCCAGCAGCTCGAGAACCAGACGCATTTGATCAACGTGCGCATCGCCGAACGGAATGAACGAAAGCGTCAGCATGATTTTCGGCATGACCTCGACGTGCAAGGCGGCGAGGATCAGAACCGCGAGCAGCGCGCCGAGGGTACCGGTCAGAAAACCTTCGACTAAAAATGGCGCGCGCACGTAACCGTTCGTTGCGCCGACAAGCTGCATGATCGCGATCTCGCGGCGTCGCGCGAAGACGGTGAGGCGGATGGTATTTGAAATGATGACGGCTGCAGCAAAGACGAGGACTAAGATCACTGCAAGCCCAAGCCGGCTGAGTGTATCGACGAGACGCAATACTTTGATAACCGCGTCTTGCGCGTACTCCACCGTCGCGACGCCCGCCATCTTTTGCACGCTGCTGGCAACGGCCGGGACGTTGTTCGGATCTTTGACGCGGATGCGAATCGCATCGGGCAGGGGGTTCATGGTCAGGAGCGATGTGTCGATCTGGCCTTGTAACCGCTGGCGTAGCTGCCGGAGGCCTTCAGCCTTCGGGATGTAGGTTAGCGCGAGTACGCGAGGATCGGCGTTGATGCGCTGCGCGAGCGAGCGCGCGTGCGCGTCGTCGAGACGGTCGGAAAGGAAAACCGAGATCTCGATGCGGCTGAGCAATCCGCTCGAGAGCTTCGCGAGTGTCTCGCGCGAAAAGAGGAATGCCCCGAGCATGAAAATCGTGACCGCAACCGTGGCAATTGCGGTGAGCTGCATGCCCTTGCTGCGAGCGAAGTTCGAAAGAACCTCACCCAGAAAGAACCGAAGTCTGCCCCAGTCCAAGGAAATAGTAACCTCGCTCTTCGTCGCTGTGGATCCGGCCGTTCTCGAGGCGAATGACGCGGCGGCGCATCCGGTCTACCACGGCCTGATTGTGCGTGGCAACGAGTATCGTCGTGCCTTTGAGATTGATGCGCAGAAGCAGCTCCATGATCTCGCTCGTCGTCGCCGGATCGAGATTGCCCGTCGGTTCGTCGCAGAGCATGATCTTCGGATTGTTGACGAGCGCTCGTGCGATCGCCGTGCGCTGTTGTTCGCCGCCCGCCAGCTCGTGCGGGAACATTCGGCTCTTGTGTGAGAGGCCGACGAGCTCGAGACAACGTGGGACTTGCCGCCGGACGTCTTTCGTGCTCGCGCCGGTAACTTGCAGCGCAAACGCGACGTTCTCCCATACCGTCTTGTCGGCGAGAAGTTTGAAATCTTGGAAAACGACGCCGACGTTGCGCCGCAGAAATGGCACTTTCGAGCGTTTCATCGTCTCGACGCGCATGTTATCGACGTAGACTTCGCCTTCGGTCGGAACGCGTTCGCGATAAAGCAGCCGCAGCAAGCTCGATTTGCCCATTCCGGACGAACCGATGAGAAAGACAAAACTGCCCTTCTCGATTTCGAGATTGATGTTATCCAACGCGCGAACGCCGTTGGGGTACACGAGGCTGACCCCGCGGAGACGGATCATGAGATCGCTGCCCGCCCACGCTCTTCGAGGCCCACGCAAAGCATGGGCCCGCAATGAAGCGCCATTAAAGCATGATTTTGGACCGTTGTGGTTAGATACCTCTGCGTTGTGAATTTCGATTTGTCCGAGGAGCAGAAGGCAATCCAGGACTTGTGCCGCGATTTTGCGCGCGGCGAGGTCGCCCCGCGTGCCGAAGAGATGGATCGGAACGAGGAATTCCCGTACGACCTCGTCCGCAAGATGGCCGAGCTCGGACTTTTGGGCTTGCCTTTTCCAGAACGTTACGGAGGGGCGGGCGCAGATACGGTCTCGTATGCGCTCGCCGTGATGGAGATCGCCAAAGTAGATGCATCGACGGCGATCACGCTGGCCGCGCACGTCTCGCTGGGCGCGACGCCGTTCTACCTGTTCGGCACCGACGAGCAGAAGCAAAAATATCTCGTGCCTTTGGCGCGAGGTGAAAAGCTGTGGGGGTTCGGGCTCACGGAGCCAGGCGCCGGAAGCGATGCCGGCGCCGCCAAAACGCGCGCCGTTCTCAGGAACGGTTCGTGGGTGATCAACGGCACCAAGGCGTTCATCACCAACTCAGGCACGGATATGACCGGAGG
>JBOHTT010000307.1:0-2539 GCA_050733775.1 Vulcanimicrobiaceae bacterium | reverse complement strand
TTCGCTCGGCTATTTGAGCCTCGACGGGCTCGTCGCCGCAACGGGACGCAAGGCCGAAGAATTCTGTCTCGGCTGCCTTATCGGGAAATACCCGCGTATCCCGGAGCTCGCCCCAGCCGTTCTCGCGCGATAGCAAAAGCGCGTACCGCGACGATCGCGGGAATCGGCATGCCGGAGAGCACGAGGTCTGCGTGCTCGAGCGCGGTATGCATCGCCCAGAAGATGATTCGTCGCATGCTTGGAGCATACGAACGGCGGCTCAGAACGTGCTGAGCCCGGCATGAGATTTCTATTATAAGGACCTGAGAAATGGCAAAGATCGCGGTAACAGGTGCGGCGGGAAACCTCGGAAAGCGGCTGTGCGCGGATTTTGCGCGCGACCACGAGGTCGTGCGAATCGACATCGGCGGCACCGACAAGCCGATCGACGCGCGGAATTTGGACGAGCTTACGCAGGCTTTTGCGGGGTGCGAGACGATCGTGCATCTCGCCGGGATCGTCAAAGTGAAAGCGACGTGGCCGGAAACGCGCGACAACCTCGAAGGCACGTATAATGCTTTTGAAGCCGCGCGGCTCGCGAAATGCAAGCGCGTGATTTTCGCCAGCTCCAATCATGCCGTCGGCATGTACGAAGTGAAAGCCGGACCCTCGATCTACCGCACGGCAAGCGGCACGATGGTGCGCAGCGATGCGCCGCTGCGCCCGGATGGCCTCTACGGCGTGTGGAAATGCTTCGGCGAAGCCCTTGGGCGCTATTATTGCGATGAATACGGCCTGCAAGTCGCGTGCTTGCGGATCGGCGGGATTCTTGAAGAAGATACGCCGGCGCCCGCGGACGTAAGCAACTTGGCGACGTGGCTGAACATCAGCGACGAGGACAAACGCTTGCGCTACAGGGCGATCTGGATGTCGCATCGCGACCTCGCGCGGTTGGTGCGCGCGGTTATGGCAAGCGACGTACCGTTCGGTATCGTCTACGGCGTCGGCGACAACGCGACCCGGTTTTGGGATCTCGAAGAGGGAAGAGCGCTCTACGGATTCTGGCCGCAGGACGGCGTGAAGTGAGCGGTTTTCCCGAAAGCGTGCTCTTCATCGGCGCCGGCAACATGGGCGGCCCGATGGCTACCCACCTCGCTGACGCCGGCGTGTCGCTGGCCGTCGCCGATGTGTCCGAACGCGCGCTTGCGCCCTTTGCCGCACGCGGAATTCCGACGGCGAGCAGCGCTGGCGATTTGCCGGGCGACGTCGTCGTCACGATCTTGCCGACCGATCGGCACGTCAGCGATGCGCTGCTCGGACCGGGCGGCGCGCTCGCGTCGCGAAAGCGCAGCGCCGTTGTCGAGATGACGAGCGCGGCGCCGACGGCGACGAAAAAACTCGCGGCATTGCTCGCGGAACGCGGCATCGCGCTGATCGATGCGCCGGTCAGCGGCGGCGTTGCCGGTGCGAAGAGCGCGACGCTGACGACGATGGTCGGCGGCGATGAGCGGCTTTTCGAGCGCTTTCGGCCGCTGCTTTCCCTCATGTGCAGGAACGTGCGTCACGTCGGCCCGGTCGGTGCGGGGCATACGCTCAAAGCGCTCAACAATTTCCTTTCCGGAACGTCGTTGTGGGCGACGTGCGAGGCGTTGCTGATCGGCGCCAAAGCGGGGTTGGATCCGAAGACCATGGTGGACGTCATCAAGACGAGCTCGGGCCAAACCAATGCGCTCGACACGAAGATCGTCAAATCGGTGCTGCCGCGAACGTTCGACTACGGCTTTTCGATGCGGCTCATCTCGAAAGATGTATCGATCGCCGCGCGGCTCGCGCGCGAACTCGACGTTCCGGCGCCAATCCTCGCGCAAGTCGAAGAACATTGGATGCTCGCCAAGCAAAAGCTCGGCGACGACGCCGATTTTTCGGCCGTCATGAAGCTTCTCGAAGAATGGGCCGACTTCGAGCTCCCGAAAGTCGAATGACGCCCGACATTCAGTTCTTTGCGGATCTGACCGTCGCGTTGAGCGCCGCTATGGTTGGCGGATGGCTCGCAAATCGTGCCGGCATGAACGCCATTGTGGGCTATATCGTCGCAGGGGTCGCGATCGGTCCGTTCACGCCCGGCTACGTTGCGAACGGCGAAACGATCGCAAATCTCGCCGAGCTCGGCCTCATTTTCTTGCTCTTTAGTATCGGGCTGGGATTCTCGTTCAGCGATTTGGTCGCAGCCGGAGCGCGCGCAATCCTCGCCGGTTTCGGCGTCATGGTCGCGCTCGCAGGAATCTTTTGGGCGGGCGCCACCGCACTCGGATTTCCCCATCCGGTAACGCTAGCGTTGATTGCCGTGGTTTCCAGTACGGCCATCGCCGTTTCGCTCTTACGAGAATCGGCCCTCGACGGCAATCGAGTCGGGCAAATCGCGCTCGCGCTTTTGGTCTCACAAGATCTCGCCGCCGTTGCTCTGCTCGTTGTCGTGTCTGCTCCTACGGCATCCCTGAGCGCACTCGGAATCGCGATCCCCTTGGCGAAGGCCGTCGGCTTCGTGGTGGTGGCTCTTGTC
>JBOHTT010000306.1:0-2973 GCA_050733775.1 Vulcanimicrobiaceae bacterium | reverse complement strand
TGGCGTTTTTCGTGCTCTCGACTCGCATGCACGAACGCTACGTTTTCAATGCGTTTGTGCTCGCGATCCCGCTCGCCGCTATCAACCGTCGCTACCTCATTCCAGCGGCCTTACTTAGCGTGACGTTATTTGCAAATTTGTGGTACTCGCTGTACTACGCGCACGCGATGGACGCACATCTCCCGGTCGACGCGACCGACATTTTCCCGCTTCTCACGCACGCGATGTCCTTCTTGAACGTTGCGATCTTTTTCGTGCTCGGGTACACGTTCTTGGGCGGAAAATTTACCGCGCAGGCGCCACAGCGTGCGCCTGAACCTGCCACGACGGCATGGAAGGATCGAGCCACGCTGTGGGTAGGCCGCATGTGGTTTGCGCCGCGTCAAGGCCTGTCGGCGATGACGCGCACTGACTGGTTGATTCTGGGCGGCTTTACGCTACTCGCGTTCGTCATCGACTTCATGTGGTATTGGCTGCCTAACGAGCGTTATTTCGACGAGATCTATTATCCACGCAGCGGCATCGAGTATCTGCGCGGCGTGCGCATCAACACGGATTGGGAATACCCGTTCGAGTGGACGCACCCGCCGCTCACGAAGCTGCTGATTGCGGCGTCGATTTGGCTGTTCGGCGGCGTCGCGCACGGCGACAACGGGTGGGGCTGGCGCTTTTTCAACGTCGTGTGCGGGACGCTGATGGTACCGCTCTGTTATCTCTTCGCGAGGCGGCTGCTGGGCTCGACGCTCTGGGCGTCTTTTTCTGCCTTCATGCTCACCTTCGACGGTTTCCGCTTGGTGCAGTCGCGTATCGCGACGCCGGAAATTTGGGTGGCCACGCTCGGCCTCGCGGTCATCTACGCATTTTATCGCTTGTTGCTGGCGGTGCAAATACGCATTCGCGCGCGTGTTTCCGGCGCGTTCGGCTGGAAGTTCTGGGCGGCGCTTGGTGCAGGCACGATCGTCGCAATAGGCTTCTCGCGCTTCGTCAATTCGTTCGGTGCGACCGCGGCGACGCAGGACAGTTACCTTACGGCGTTTCTTTATGCAGAGCTTGGCTTCTATCTGCTCGCGCGTTGGGTCGGGCGACGGTTCTCCGAACCGCTCGATGTCGCGGTGAGCTATGCGGAAGGCAGCCAGGTGCTGGTTTCGGGCACCGAGCGCCGCGTCGTGCGCTACGACGGCGGCGGCGCCGGACGAGCCGAGCTAGGAGATTTGGCGCTCGACTATCAGCGCGACGGCACGCTGTTGTATCGCACGCCGGACGGTGAAGCGACGTTCGCGCCGGAAGGCGAAATGCGCACCGACATCGCGACGGTGAAGGCGAGCGATTCGACAACCTGGATTGTCGCGACGTGCATCCTGATGGCGCTGCTCGCGGCAAGCAAGTGGAACGGCCTCTTCGATCTCTTCGTCTTGTGGGTGGCCGCAGCAATCGTTTTCGCCCAGCGATTTATTCCACGACCTGCCGTGCTGGGCAATCCGCGCGGCTTGACAGGCGACCTGTTCGCGGGCGGGATGCTGTTCGTCATGGCGACGATCTATTTTGCGTGTTACTTTCCGAACTACCGGCTTGGCTATAATCTCGCCGACATCGTTGGGATGCAGCACCAGATGTTCTGGTATCACGACGAGCTCTCGAAGACGAACCCCGCCTCGCTCCATCATCCCTACGGTTCGTACTGGTGGCAATGGCCGACGCTCTTTGCACCGATTTCGTACTATTGGCACGATTTCCGCACCGGTCTTGCGGCCAGCGACGGCAACGCCTGCTGCGTTGCGGAGATTCTCGCGCTGCCCAATCCGATGGTGTGGTGGTTCGGATTGTTCTCGGTTCCCGCGATGGCATGGTGGGGATTCGCGGAACGCAACAAGGGTTATCTGTTGCTGTTCGGCGCGTATCTATTCCAGTGGCTGCCCTGGATTCTCACGCCGCGTATCGCGTTCGAATACCACTTCTTTCCGAATCTGCCGATCATCGTGCTCGCCAACGCCGTCGTGCTGCAACGGTGGTGGACGAAAACTGAAAATCGCGTGTGGATTGGAGTGTATGCGGTGCTCGTCCTCGGTTGCTTTATTTTCTTCTATCCCGTCCTGGTAGCGATGCCGATGACCTACAATCAGTGGCACGAGCGCATGTGGCTCGATAACTGGCTCGACCTGCTACACTGGCACCCGCACGGGCTGTCCTGGATCAAGCCGAACTGACATGGGAATCTTTCAATTCGCGCAAGCGGACAATTACGGCATAGCAGCCGCGCTCATCACCTTCGTCTTGCTGGTCGCTGTCGTCGTCGCGCGTAAATGGATCGTGCAGCGCGACGAGCACAATGCCGCGTCGGTCGGCGGCACGCTCCTCGCCCTCTCGCTCGTCGCAGTCGCCGCCGTCATCCTCGCCGCCCTCGCCGGCCCCCATCCATCCTAATAACCAAGCATCTTCGAAGCGCCCGCTCTGTGAGAAAATCTCCCTTGCGGGCTCGAAGCGGTGACGTTCCCCTCGCCGGACGTTCGCGTTTTTCTCTCGTGAAAAACGCTCACTCGCCTCTGGTTCGCTCCCGCCATCCATGGCTCCGCGAAGCATTCACACGCCCGCTCGGGAAACGTCACCGGTCCTCGCCCGAAAGATCAGTTATGCTTCGTGCGATAGATGCGGGTGGAGTTGCGGTTGAGCTCGCGGTTGAGCTGCACTTTTTGGCCGGGCTTGAGGTAACCGCCGTTGCGGGCGAGATCGTAGCGGCGTTGCGCATTGATCGCGGCGAGATGCGAGCGGTCCCGGACGTACTCACCCGGCGTTAATTCACCGTTGTGGAGGCCGGCGGCGATGCGGCCTTGCTGATCGCCGACGCGATTTGAGACTTCGCCGGCTTGTGCCGCGAGCGGCAGCGCCGATGCGGCGAAGAGGCCGGAAGCGAACGTCGCGAGGAGGACTTTACCGAGGAGTGCTTTGTGGAACGTCATGATTGGGGCTCTCCTTATG
>JBOHTT010000305.1:0-2542 GCA_050733775.1 Vulcanimicrobiaceae bacterium | reverse complement strand
GGCGAGATCCATAAGCCGCCGAACGTTTCGTGCTCGTCCGTGGTCGCGATCTGATCGGCAGGGGCAGCCGCGAGATAGAAGCGCGTGTCGAAGCGACGGTTTTCGCTCGGCGGCGTGATCCAATGTGAGAAGTGCCAGAGGTTGCGAGCATCGAGCACGATGTCGAGCTCGCGCAGAAATTCCGCAATCGTCGTGCTGCCGGCGTGCAAAGCGGCGCGCGCGCCGCGCAATTGCGCCGAGTCGAGAATTGCAGGCGAGCCGTCACGGCGCGCGGCGAGCAGTATTCCCGACTCTTCAAACGCTTCGCGCAGTGCGGCGACTTCGAACGCGGGATCGCTCGGTTCGCGCCCGTCGATTTGTGCGTCGTCTCCGCGCAACAGCAACGTGCGTGCGACCTCGGCGTCGTCGGGATCGACGGCACCGCCCGGAAAGACGAACATCTCCGGAAGAAACGCGCTCTTCGAGCTGCGGCGCAGCATGTACAGCTCGACGGTCCCGCCTTGCTCGCGGGCCAGCATCACCGTCGCTGCCGGCCGGACGGCGCAACTCGATTTCATGTCGAGGCGTTGCCGGAAAGGGATGGAGAACCATGCGGGTCGCGATCGGGTCTGACGACCGCTCGGCACTGACCGACGCCGTCCGGGATGCCCTGCGGGAGCGGGGGCACGACCTGGTCGTCTTCGGCGCCATCGAGGGTCCCGCCGAGCCGTGGCCGCGCATCGGCCGGCTCGTAGGCCAAGCCGTCGCCTCGGGCCTCGCCGAGACCGGCGTGGTCATGTGCTGGACGGCGACGGGGGTCTCGATCTCGGCCAACAAGGTGGCCGGCGTCCGCGCCGCCCTCTGCGGCGACGCCCAAACCGCCGCCGGCGCGAGACGCTGGAACGACGCCAACGTTTTGGCTCTCTCCATGCGCGCGACATCGATTCCCGTCGCGCTGGAAATTCTCGATGCCTGGTTATCCACAGCGCCGTCGAGCGAACCCGGCGATCGCGCTGCAGTCGCCGACGTCGAACCGGAACCGCTGCGAAAATGAGAAGGGGCTCGCGATGATAGCGAGCCCCTTTTTTGGTTGCCTTTCGGCGTGCCACTCACAGCGGCACTTACCTTTTCGGCGGATCGAAGTTTGAACTCGAGTTCGAGCTCACACGACCTCCGATAAAAATTGGATCTGAAAAATTCGTGCCGTTTTCGGCGTGCTGAGAATAGGGTTTTCCCTATGTGCTCAGCGGCGAATTCCCAGGTGGATCTTGCGGATTCAACGGCCGCCCTCCACAGTAGCTTACGTTCCTCGATCGATCTGAGGTGTATTCACTGTAGTCCTCTCAACGCAGAATGGCAAGAGTCAAAAGGCGCCATAATAGCCCGGGCAGCAGCCAATTAATCGCGTGCGCGGTCCAGCAATACGGGCACGGTCGACGCGTTCGAAAGAGCAAACTATACGCGAGCACGAGCGACATCGCCGCAGCGAGCAAGCTCGCCGCAAATGCGACCTTATAGGCGTTCGCGTCGTTGAGTGCAACGGCCAGTGCCACGCAGGGGTAGTAGATGAGGCCAAACGCGGCGTTTGGTATTCCACCAACGAGCCGTGCGAAGGGTAACTGGACGACGCTCACCTCGGTCAGCTCCCCACGCGCCGCTCGCCGAGCCTTGTTCGCCATGAATGCAGAGGCGTAGCAACCGGCGGCGCAAAGAAGAAACACGGTGAGCACGAGGACAACCGGCATCGCGATACGCTCTGGGCAAGACGGAGTATGGTGGCGAAGGCTCGAGGCGGCCGCGATTTTAGTCGGGTCGTTCGGCCTGGCGTTCTTTGTGGTGTACCATCGGGCCGGCGTCCAGGATTACCTCTGGCAGCTCGGCGGGCTCGCGATCCCGGTCGCCATTGCCGTCATGACGGTCGTGGCCTCGGCGCCCTTCTCGATCACCGACGCGCTGGCGATCATGAACGGCGTCGTCTTCGGCCCCCTGGTCGGCTCCATCATCAACGCGGCCGGCCTTGCCGTCGCAGCGGTGGTCGCCTATTTGATCGCGCTTCGAACCAACAAATTGCTGGACGTCGAGCAGCAACTCGATCGATTGCCGAACTGGATCAAGCGCTGGCCGGTCGCATCGCCGATGTTCCTCATTCTCGTGCGGCTCCTCCCGGGAATCGGCGGAACCGTCGCAACGCAAACCGCTGCCGCGTATCGCGTTTCGTTGTGGACGCAGATCTGGACGAAGTGCGTCGTTGCCGTGCCGATTGCGACGCTGCTCGCAATCTTCGGTAATCAAGCCGCCGACTACGTGCATGAAATCACGCAACCCGTGAAGACGTACGTCATTCAGCGCAGCAGGCAGGTGCATCTGCCGAAGATCAAGCTGCACGAACGGCACCCGGTGCCGATCTATCCGACGAACCCGCCGGAGTTCCGTCCCTGAACGTCACGATTATCTCAGATGCCGACGCTCTCGCCGCGCTTTGCGCGCGGATTGCAGACGCGCCGCTAGTCGGTCTCGACACCGAATTCCACGCGGAGCGTTCGTATACGGCAAACCTCATGGT
>JBOHTT010000304.1:0-1673 GCA_050733775.1 Vulcanimicrobiaceae bacterium | reverse complement strand
CGGCACGCCGGTTCCTTGGCCGCCGCCGAGCATGATGTCGCTGTCGGAGCGCTGCGAGCGTTCCATATCTGCAAGGTTGGATTCGCTGTCGTCGGGACCGATGAGTTGAATCGGATCCACCGAAAAGCCTGCGTCGCTCAGCGCCTTCTCGAGCGGCTTAAGATCGCCGTGTTGTGAAATGCCCGTAACGCACAGTCCCATAGCGAGCGCTCACATTGGCGTCGGGGGCTAGCGGGGCCTGCGGTATTTGTTAACGCGACGTCATGGGTGGGCCGCCGATCGTCGGGCGGCTGCCGCCGCTCGGCGTCGCGGTGCCCAGCGAAACCGCCGACGGCGTGAACGGCACGACACCGAGAATCGCCGCGCCAAAACCGACGAGGCAAATCAGCGCCGTGACGGCCCAGCCTACCAGCGGCACGATCTCGGCCGCGCTCACGAAGACGAGGCCCAATACGAGCGCCATGAGCGGCGTGGGCGTCGTGTTCGGGCGCACCAGCTCCGCGAGCCGGCGGCCGACGAGCAGCGCGATCGCACCCTGGCCGATAAAGACGAACGCGAGTACCGCCGCAATTTCGAGCAGCACCAGCGGAATGCCGATGATCGAGAGCACGAGCAGAATCGCGAGCGGCACGACCGCCACAAAGCCGAGCGTTCCGACAATCGCCGAAAGTCCCGGATGCATCTCGACGCGCGCGAGTGCGAGCCGAACGCGCAGCGGGAAGAGCAGGAACATGAAAAAGACGATGAGGTTCGCGGCGAGCGTCGACGATAGGCGATTGGTTTGCTCGACGAACGGGATGTTGTCGGCCCAGCTGCCGACCCACGGCGCGATCGCGGTCATCGATGCGGTCTGCACGCAGTTGACGTCGCCGTTCACGACGCCGGAGCTGGTATCGCAGCTTCCGCCGACGACGTTGAGGTCGCCGTTCACCACGCCTTCGACGACGGCGTTGCCGAAAATCACGTTGAGATCGCCGTTAACGACGTCGCCCGGCGGAATCGTCACGTTATGGAAGAGATACGTCGAACCGTGGTGGGTCCAGCCGTGGTGATGTCCCCAGCCGCCGAATTGCGCCTTTGCCAGGTGCGAGGAAAAGAAAAACAACGCGACGATCGCGAGAATGCCAACGACCGGACGGCGACAGATCATGCGTTTACCCTACGCGTAAAGCGCGCGTGCAAATAGAGAATTCCAAAGAGTAGGCCGGCGTCGGCGACGAGCATCAGCGCGACGATTTCCGCGACGATGGTCGAGCCGAGTGCCCGCGTGAAACCGGCGGCGGCGGCAACGACATGCTGCAGCGAATCGCCGGCGATGACGACTGCCGCATGGCCGTCGGGCCGACCGATGGCGAACCACGCGCCGATCGAGAGCCACGAGAGCGCGAGATAGAGCCCAAACATCCAAGGCCACTGCGCGCGTACCCGCTGCGGCTGCGGCAACGTGCGGATTTCCGCCATCGCCTTAAAGGTGAAGTTCGGCGCAGGTTCGAGCGCGCGCGGCGTGAGCAAGAGCGCGTCGATCACGCGCAGCTCTTCGAGCACCGCACTGCAGCGGCCGCACCGCTCGAGGTGCGCGTCCAGACGCGTGCGCTGAAGCCACGTCAGCGTGCCTTCCAAACGGCCGTCGAACAGCGCTTCAGACGTGTTGCAACGCATACACGAGCCCGTTT
>JBOHTT010000303.1:0-21611 GCA_050733775.1 Vulcanimicrobiaceae bacterium | reverse complement strand
GTGCACGAGGCACCAATCACCGGACTTCAGCGGATAGGTTGCATGCGTGAGATAGTGCGCCGTCGTGCCTTGCAGCATCGCCGCACACGCAATATCTTGCGCGATACCGTCCGGGACGCGCGCGACTTTCCACGCCGGCACGACCGCAAATTCCGCATAGCTGCCGCGATACGGTGCATACGCCACGCGATCGCCCACGGAGAAACCGCGCACGTTGCCGCCGAGCGAGACCACGCGGCCACTCCCTTCCATGCCGAGCGTCATCGGCAACGGCGTTTCGTACGTCGACGAGCGCGCGTACGTGCCTCGGCGCATGTAGACGTCGATGAAATTGACCCCGGCGAAATCGATCTGAACTAAAAGCTCGTCCGGACCTGGTGCCGGCATCTCAACGTCGCGCAGCTTGCATACTTCGGGCCCGCCGTAGCTGTCGACTGCGATTGCTTTCATAGATTATCGCTGCCCTTCGACTACGCAACGCTTCGCGTTGCTACGCTCAGGGTGACAAATGAAGGTCACGGTGGCGTTAAGACCACCTTCAATCTGCCGACGGCCGGTTGCGCGTAGAGGCGGAACGCTTCGCTTGCGCGGTCGGCCGGCAAGACATGCGTGATGTAGGCCTTCAGAAAATCGCGATGCTCGTGGATGTAGCGCGAGCTTTCGGAGAGCGAGCGCTGCCAGTCCGACGTCGCGCCCGCGTGCAGCGATGCGTTCTTGCGAAAGAGCTCGCGGAACGGTATTGCATAGAAGTCGTCGTCCGGCACGCCGAAAGCGAAAATGTGACCGAGCCGCGCGATCGCGCGAACTGCGTCGACCAGCGTGTGCTGCTGGTGGCCGACCGCTTCGACGATAATCTCCGGGCGCTGCGCTTCGTCGAGAGATTCCGCCCAGACGCGCGACGGCGATTTCACTTGCTCGTCGATGCCGAACGCGCGCAAGACGTCGCCGCGATCGATCGGATCGACGCCGATAATCGTTTTCGCTCCTTTGATTTTGAGCGCGTGGCAGAACAGCACGCCGAGCGGCCCGAGGCCGATCACCGCGATGCGTTTCCCCTTGGGATCGGGCAGACGCGCGATCGCATTGAACACGGTGCCCATCGGCTGAATCACGGTAGCTTCCGCGTCTGTGAGATCGCTGCCGTCGAGCGGATAGACGCACCGAGCGCTGTTCACAAAATATTCTTGCAGGCCGTCGTGATGCTCCGCGATCCCGACGACGCGCTCGCCTTTGCGCAGATTGGGCGCTTTGCTTGCGACCACATCGCCCACCACTTCGTGCAGCGGAAAGCCCGGCTCGCCCGTGAACGGAAACGTCGGGTCGTGCCGGCCGAGGTATTGGGGAATATCGCTCCCGCAAATCGCCGCAGCGCGGAACTTGAGCAGGACTTGCCCTTCCTGCAAATTCTCTGCCGCCGGTGCGGCGATGTCGAGCGCTTCCAAGCGCGCCGGTCCACTTAAACGGTGAGCCCACATCTTGCGTGTTTACGAACAGGACGAGGCTCGCTCCCGTGCAAATTGCAGCATGTCCCCATCGGGCGGACAATGTTCTCACAATGTGAGAATTCGAATTGGAGGGGTTTGATGTATCGCGCCGTCTTCTGCACCGCCGTCATCCTCAGCATCCTCACTTCCGGTAGCTCAACGCTGGCGCAAAGCAGCGCCCCGGGCGGCACCGTCTCGGGTGACACGATCGTCCTCGGGCAAACCGCCGCGCAATCGGGTCCGCAAGCGCCGATCGGCGCTTCGAAGTGGGGCCTCGAGGCGTTCATCGCATCGGTCAACGCCAAGGGCGGCGTCGACGGCAAGAAACTCCGGCTGATCAGCTACGACGATAGCTATCAACCCGCGCAGACGACCGCGCTCGACAAGAAACTCGTCTTTGAAGATCACGTCTTCGCCATCGTCGGCAGCATCGGAAGTCCGACGACCGCCGCGGTGTACAAGACGCTCGACGAACAAGGCGTTCCGCTCATCTCGATGGGCAGCGGCAGCCCGATCTTCTATGCAACCGGGCTCAAGTATGTGTTCCCGTCGTGGCCGATCTACACGACCGACGGCAAAACGATGGGCGCCTTCGTCAAGAAGAATTTTCCCGGACAATCGACGGCCGTCATCTATCAAGACGACGCGTTCGGCAAGCCGATTCTCGAAGGCATTCAAAGCGAGCTCGGCAAGGTCGACGTCGCGATTCCGTACGTTCCCTCGCAAGTGGACTTCAGCAGCGACGTCATCAAGCTGAAATCGCAGGGCATCAAAGTCGTGATGCTCGTAACCATCGCGACGGCGGGCGCGCAAGTCCTCAATCAAATGGCGAGCCTGAACTATCAACCGGCGCGCATTCTGACCGCGTCTGCGTGCGGTTACACCGGCATCTTCAAAGCGATCTCGTCAATCGACGGCACGTACTGCACGGCGTTTCTGCCCCCACCCGGCAGCAACGACTCGCGCTGGACGACATTCGCCGACGCGATGAAGAAATACGAAGCGGGGCACGCACCCGACATCTACGCCGCGTGGGGATGGCTTGCGGGCCAAGTCGTCTACGGCGGCTTACAAAAAATCAAGGGACCGATCACGCGCGACGCGCTCGTGAGCGCGCTCGACTCGCTGCGCGATTTCGACACGATCGGCGGCAAGCTCAACTACCTGCCGGATCATCACGAAGGCATCTGCTGCCAAGTGGTGTGGCAGGCGAAGAAGGATCACTGGGAACTGGTACCAGGGAGTTCGTTTAACGGCTCGACTATGAAATAGCGGCCATGTCCCTATACGTCCTACAGCTTGCGCTGGCGGGACTCGCTCAAGGTAGCCTCTACGCCCTCGCGGCTCTCGGTCTGGTCGTCATCTACAACGCAAGCACCGTCGTCAACTTCGCGCAAGGCGCGATGGGGATGGCCGCGACGTTCGTCGCCTACGCGCTGCTCGCGAATGCGGGGGCACCGTTTCCCGTCGCGTTGCTTGCGGCGATCGTGACGGCCTTTCTGATCGGCGTCGTCGTGCAAACGCTCATGCTGAGCCGGCTCGGCGACGCGCCGATCCTCACGCAAATCGTGCTGACCCTTGGGCTTTTCATGTTTCTCGAAGGGATTCTCGGTCTCGTCTTCGGCTACAACCCGCATCAGATGGCGCTGCCGCTCGCGATCGCGCCGGTGCTGCTCGGCAACCTCGTGCTGCGGCCGCAAGACGTCATCGAGCTGGCGATACTGATCTTGCTCGTGATCGCAATTACGGCGCTCTTCAACGCGACGAAGATCGGGCTCGGCATGCGCGCCATCACGGAGAACGCGTATGCGGCGAGACTGATGGGCATTCCGATTCGCCGCGTCCTCTCGCTCGCATGGGGCGTCGGCGTGTTCCTCGGAGCGGTCGCAGCGATTCTTGCCGCCCCGACGACTTCCGTCACCCCGAACATGATGGACACGATCATCGTCTATGCGTTCGTCGCGGCGATCCTCGGCGGCTTCGGCTCGCTGACCGGCGCGGTCGTCGGTGGCTTGGCGCTCGGCGTCATCGTGAATTTGATCGACGCCTTCTTTTCGCCGGAGCTCGTGATGTCGGTCGTGTTCGGGTTGTTGCTCTTGATCTTATACGTCAAGCCAGACGGTCTCTTCGGTCGCAAGACGGTGCAGAAAGTCTGATGCTCGGACGTAACACCGTCGTCGCCATCGTCGCGCTTGCTGCAGCGAGCATCGTGCTCCCGCTCGCGCTCGGCACGCTGGGTCAGCGCGAGGTGTACTGGCTTTTCGTCGTCTCCGAGGTGTGCATCTTCGCAATCGTCGCGATCAGCCTCGATTTGCTCATGGGCCGCAGCGGGCAGATCTCGCTCGGACATAGCGGCTTCTTCGCGGTCGGAGCGTATGCCGCGGCAATTCTCAACGCGCGTTTCGGCGTCGATTTGCTGGTAGGTGCCGTCGCCGGCGGTTTGCTGGCGGCGCTCGCGAGCCTCATCGTCGGCTTTCCGGCGACGCGCCTGCGCGGGCATTACCTCGGTATCGTGACGTTCGGCTACGGCATTGCGGTCGATCAAATCGCGCTCAAGTGGGATGCGCTCACCGGAGGCGATCAGGGCGTGCACGTGCACGCGCCGACACTCCTAGGTCTGCACGTCGATTCGCCGGTGAAGATGTACTACATTGCGCTGGTGACGCTGACGATCGTCATCGTACTGGTGTGGAATCTCACTCGCACGCGCATCGGCCGTTCGTTCAACGCCATCCGCGACAGCGAGGTCGCGGCCGCGGCGATGGGCATTCCGATCGCCCGTACGAAGGTGATCGCCTTCATCTGCAGCGCCTTTTTGGCCGGTCTTGCCGGCGGCTTGTACGCGTTTCTGGCCGGCTTCGTCGCTCCCGAGGATTTCGGCATCGATCAAACACTGTTGTTTTTTGCAATGGTCGTCATCGGGGGAATGGGCTCGATCCCCGGTGCGATCGGCGGCGCGATCGTCGTCGATGCGCTGCGCGTCGGCGCATCGACGGTGAGCGGACTCTCGCTCGCGATTCTCGGCGGCGTGATCGTGCTCGTCGTGCTCTTCTTCCCAGCTGGACTCAAAGGACTGTTCCGTTTGCGAGGGGTCGCCTGATGCTTGCGGTGCGCGACGTGACCGTGCGCTTCGGCGGCCTCACTGCAGTCCACGAGCTCAATTTGGATTTGCCGGATCTGGGCATCTTTGCGCTCGTCGGTCCAAACGGCGCGGGGAAGACGACGCTGATCAACGCGCTCAGCCGCGTCACGATGGTGACGCAGGGCAGCATCACGCTCGACGGCATCGATGTCCTGAAGCTCGCATCGCACGACGTGATCCGGCACGGTATCGCGCGCAGCTTTCAAAAAGCCGAGATCTTTCCAACGCTCAGCGTGCTCGACAATCTGCTGGTCGGCTTGCACGCGCAGATGACGGCGGGGCTCGAAGGCGCGCTCTATCCACCGCCGGTTCGCGTGCAAGAACGCCGCGCACGCGAACGCGCCGAAGAGCTGCTGCGCAAGCTCAATCTCTGGGCGGAACGCGGCGACTCGCCGGCCGACTTGCCGTACGGTCATCAGAAGTTGCTCGACGTCGCCCGCGCGCTCATCTCCGATCCCAAGCTGCTGCTGCTGGACGAGCCGTTTGCGGGCCTCACGGAAGCCGAAACGCCGCGGCTGCTCGAGTGTATCGTCGACGCCGGCAAGACGCGCACGATCTTTATGATCGAGCATCATTTCGAGCTGCTCGAAAGTATCGCGCAACGCATTACCGTGATGGATTTCGGCCGGAAGATCGCCGAAGGCGTGCCCTCGGAAATTCGCGCCGACCCGGAGGTCATTCGCTGCTATCTCGGCACAGGACGCCGTAAGAACGTCGGGACTGCAGCATGCTGAAGCTCGAGGACGTGCACGCATCGTACGGACACGTCGCCGTGCTGCACGGCATCAGCCTCGAGGTTCCGGACGGCAGCGTCGTCGCGCTGCTCGGCGCCAACGGTGCCGGTAAATCGACGACCCTCAAAGCGATTTCCGGTGTGGTTCGGGCGACGCGCGGCAGCATCACCTTCGACGGTGAGAACATCGCGCATTTGGACGCGGCGACGATCGTGCGCCGCGGCATCGTGCATTGTCCCGAAGGACGGCAAGTCTTTCCCGGATTGACGGTGCGCGAGAATCTCGAGCTCGGCGCGTATGGGCGCGGCAGCCGCGATCAGATGGGAGGCGTCATCGAGCTGTTTCCTGCGCTCGAGAAACGCATGTCGCAATACGCCGGTACGCTTTCCGGCGGCGAGCAGCAAATGCTTGCGATCGGCCGCGCGCTGATGGCGGAGCCGCGCCTGTTGATGCTCGACGAACCCAGTCTCGGTCTGGCACCGCTGATCGTCGAGCATATCTTCGAAATCATCGCGGGTTTTCGCGCGCAAAATATTTCGGTGCTGCTCGTCGAGCAGAACGCAACGCTCGCGCTCGAGTTCGCCGATTGGGCATACGCACTCTCGCACGGCGTCATTCGATTCTCGCGTCCCGCCGCCGAGCTCGCGCCGGCCGATGTGGAGCACGTTTACCTTGGTTGACCCCCTGTTTGCTGCGGTGCTAGAATCGCAATACGAACTACCATTCCGTATGTTGAGACTTTCTGAAAGGGCACGCCGATGATTCGCAATACGTGGTATGTCGCCGGACTGAGCCGCAACTTTAAATACAAACTCGAGAAACGAATCATTACCGCGCTGCCGATCGTCATGTGGCGCACGCAAGACGACAAGGTGGTCGCATTCGATGGACGTTGCTGCCACAAGCGCTTCCCGCTCTGGGAAGGCAAGTTGCTCGACAACGGCGTGTTGCGCTGCGCGTATCACGGCCTTTGCTACGACAGCAGCGGGACCTGTATCGAAATTCCGATGCAGAAAGATTTCCCGATCTCGCCGGCGGCGCGGCTGCATGCGTATCCGGTCATCGAGCAAGACGGTCTGGTGTGGCTGTGGCCCGGCGAACCAGACAAAGCTGGCGACGTCAAGCCGCCGCGCGTTCCGGAATTATCGGATGCGCGCCATGAAGCCGTCATTTCGGATCCGCCGATTCGCATTCGCGCGAACTACCGGCTGCTGATCGAAAATCTCCTCGATATCACGCATTTCTTTCCGCTGCACGACGGCAACATCGGCGATGTCGCCAACTCGCAAATTCCGGTCGGTCTCGTGGAAGACACCGTCGACGGAAATCCCAAAGTCATGACCACGCGCCACGCCGAGAACTACAAATTGCCGCCGTACTATCAGCGCTGGTTCGGCATGGACGTCGTCGATCGCGATCACACGCACGCGATGATCGGGCCCGGCCTCGTGCGCGTCCAGCTGCGCGTCGCGCCGCCCGGCAAGCTCGGGACCGACGCTGAAAGAGGTTACGTCCTGTACCACACGGACACGCCGATCGATCACTGGCATCTGGAGTGGCATTGGATCATGACGACCCAAGCCGGCGTGCGGTACAACCCCGATCCGTCGATGACGCTGGCGCAAGGGATGGCGCACGAATTTCCCGACGTCGTCGCGCAAGACGAGTGGGCGCTGGCGAAGCAGCAAGAGATGCTCGATTTCTCCGACGCGCTCTCGGACGGCACGAAATATCGCGAGGTCAACGTGCGTTCCGACATCGGCGTCGTGCACGCCCGCCGCGTGCTCGCGCGCATGGAGAAGGCCGAAGGCGGCGATCTCTTCGGCACGCCGGCATCGTCGCTGGAGATGGCGCGCTACGCATCCGAGTTGATCGGCGCGGAACGCCGCTAAGATGAAAGTTGTCGTCGACTACGACGCCTGCATGAGCAACGCGCTGTGCATGCAGGTGGCGCCCGAAGTCTTCGAAGTACGCGAGGACGGTTTCTTGTACATCCTCAACGAGAACCCGCCCGAAGAGCTGCGAGCGAAGATGGACGAAGCCGCGCGCGTCTGCCCGACGCAAGCAATTACGATCGAAGGCTAAGCCAAACAGTGCGGTCGGTCGTCATCGCCGGAGCTTCGCTCGCCGGACTTTCCGCGGCCCGGCGTTTGCGCGAACGCGGCTTCGACGGCACCATCACGCTCGTCGGCGACGAGACGCACTTGCCGTATCAGCGGCCGCCGCTCTCCAAACAATTCCTTACCGGCGATTGGAGTCGCGAGCGCATCGATCTGCGCATCAAGGACGAGCATGACTTCACGTGGCGTCTCGGAACTCGCATCGAGCACCTCGATCTTTCGCAGCGCGCGCTGAATTTGAACGACGGTGCATCGCTCCGTTTCGACGGGCTCGTCATCGCAACGGGTGCGCGTCCGAAGCGATTGCCGGGCACGGATCTGGACGGCATCTTCACGTTGCGGACGGTCGAAGACGGACAAGCCATTCGCGAGCGCGTGCTCGGCGGCGCGCGCAAGGTCGTAATCGTCGGCGCCGGCTTCATCGGCTCGGAAGCCGCGGCGTCGCTGCGCAAGCTCGACTGCGACGTCACGCTGATCGATATGGATCGCTTTCCGCTCTTGCGCGTAATGGGGCCGGCGGTCGGCGAGTTTTGCGCAAACCTTCATCGCGCGCACGGCGTGCGGCTCGAGCTTGGCGCCAAGTTCGCCGGCATGGCCGGCACATCGAAGGTGGAAGGCGTGCGTCTCGAAGACGGTCGCGTCATCGAGGCGCAGCTCGTCATCGTCGGCGTCGGCGTGACGCCGAACATCGAATGGCTGCGCGATTCCGGCGTACCGCTCGGCGACGGCGTGCTCTGCGATGCCGCCTGCGCTGCCGGCGACGGAGTCGTCGCCGCCGGCGATCTCGCGCGCTGGGAACATCCGCGCTACGGCTCGATCCGCGTCGAGCACTGGGACAACGCAATCGCGCAAGGCGAAGCCGCAGCCGAAACGCTGCTCGGCGATGCGAAGCCCTTCGCGATGACGCCGTTCTTCTGGTCGGATCAATATGATTGCAAGCTGCAGCTCATCGGCGTGCCGAAGGGCACCGACGAGCTGCGCGTCATCGAAGGCACGCAGGAAGCGCGCAAATTCGCGGCGGTGTTCGTTCGTGACCAACAGATCGTCGCAGCCTTCCTCGTTAACAGCATGCACCGCATTCTCAAATACAAGAAGCTGGTCGAAGACGGTGCGACGCTGGAGGCTCTGGCGTCGTGAGCGGCGAGCAATCGCCCCTGGCAGGCATGCGCGTGCTCGAGTTCGGGCATATCGCCGCTGCGCCGTTTTGCGGCATGCTGCTCGCGGATCTCGGCGCCGACGTCGTGAAGATCGAGCCGCCGTCAGGCGACGGTCTGCGCGCGTGGCCGCCGCTGGTTGAAGACGCGAGCGGCGAACGCTACAGCCTCAACTTCGCCTCGATGAATCGCGGCAAACGCAGCGTCGTCGCGAATCTGAAAAAACCCGACGATCTCGCGCGCGTGCGCAAGCTGTGCGCCGTCAGCGACGTCGTTCTCGAGAATTATCGCCCCGGGGTTTTGGCGCGGCTCGGGCTCGGATTCGACGATGTCGCAAAACTGCAAAAGCGCATCGTGTATTGCTCCGTTTCGGGCTACGGGCAAAGCGGCGGTTATGCCGAGCGCGGCGCCTTCGACGTCGTCATTCAAGGAATGTCCGGCATGATGAGCGTGACCGGCGAAGAGGGCGGGCCGCCGGTCAAATGCGGCGTTCCCGTCGCCGACGTCACCGCCGCACTCTACGCCGCGCTCTCAATTCTTGCGGCGCGCGGCGTCGCGCTACGCGAGAATCGCGCCATCCATCTCGATTGTCCCATGCTAGATTGCTTGCTCGGTGTTTCGGCGCTCCAGACGAGCGAATATTGGGGGACCGGCATCGCGCCCAAACGGCTCGGCTCCGCGCATCCGCGCAACGCACCGTATCAAGCCTACGACGCCGGCGACGCGCCCTTCATCATCGCCGCCGGTAACGACGGCTTGTGGGAGCAGGTCTGCGAAGCCGTCGGCATGCGCGAGCTGCTCGGCGATCTGCGCTTCTCGAGCGTGGAAAGCCGTGCGAAGAATCAAAAAGCGCTGGCCGCGATTTTGCAAGAAGTCTTTCGCACGCATACGGCCGCGCACTGGATCGCCGAATTCCAGCGGCGCGGCGTGCCGTGCGGGCCGGTCAATTCGTTCGCCGATATCCTCGCCGATCCGGAGCTGGTGCGCAGCGGTCTCATTCGCGATCTGCCGGTACCGGTTGCGGGCACGACCAAAACCGTCGCCTATCCGGTGCGCATGAACGGCAACCGCGCGCCGATCGAGCTTCCTCCGCCAAAGCTGGGCGAGCACACCGAAGAGGTTTTTTCGGAATGGGCGACCGCGTCCGCATAACGCGCGACGCGCCGCGTGCCGGCGCGTGGCGCTTGCTGCTCGACGATGCGGAGCGCGCCAATGCGATGTCGCCCGAGATGGTGCGCGATTTGCACGAAGCGGTGAATGCCGCGATCGACGGCGGCGCGCACGGCATCGTGTTCGAAAGCTCGGGACGGCGCTTTTGCGCCGGTTTCGATTTGAGCGACATCGAGAGTGTCGACGACGTCGCGCTGCGGACGCGTTTCGATGCGGTCGAGGCACTGCTCGAGCGCGTACGGCGCGCGCCCGCAGTGACGATCGCGCTGGTTGCCGGCCCCGCGCTTGGTGCCGGTGCGGATCTCGTTGCCGCGTGCGATTATCGCATCGGGAGCGGCGACGCGAAACTCGGTTTTCCCGGCATTCGCTTCGGGGTGATTTTAGGCACGCGCCACCTCGCCGGGCTGCTCGGCGGACAACGCGCGCGCGAGCTGCTGCTCGAAGGCACGATTCTCGATGCGCAGCGCGCGCTCGAGATCGGGTTGCTCAGCGAGCGGCGCGACGTGGGCGATTTCGACGCGCGCGTCGATGCGATTACGGCGCACGCCGGCGCGCTCGATCGCAGCGCGCTCGACGCGCTGCTGCGCTTGACGCGCACGGCGCCGTCAGACATCGACCTGGCAGAATTACGGCGTTCGACTTCGATTCCTGGATTAGCCGAACGAATGCGCGCGCACGCGCGACGCGTCTTGCCGACGCGGAAAGGAAGCCCTACATGAAACAACGGACGACCTCCGTCGCGAAAGCGCTTGCCGTCCTGGAATCGATCGGCGAAGAACGCGGCAAGAGCCTCACGGAGATCAGCCGCGCCGTGCGGCTGCCGAAGTCGACGCTCTTGCGACTGATCGGCGTTCTGGTCTCGACCGGCTTCGTTCGCCGGACCGCGCATGGCGAATACGCCGTCACCCTGAAGATGTGGCGGCTCGGGTGCAATGCCATCAACTCCGAAAACGTACGCGATGAGGTCATTCCCGTGCTGCGTAAACTCGTCGAGCGCACCGGCGAGACGACGCACTACTGTGTGTACGAGAACGGTCATTCCGTGTACGTCGAAAAAGTCGATGGGCTGCATCCGATTCGCGCGTATACGTCGGTCGGCGGGCGCTCGCCGGCATACGCAACGGCGACGGGCAAAGCGCTGCTCGCGTGGCGCGACGAAGCCGAGATCGCCGAGGTTGCGCGCGAGAGCCAGCGCTGGACGGACAAGACGCACGTCGGCGTCAAGGCGATCTTGCGTCACGCGGCCGAGATTCGTAAAATTGGTTACGCCGTCAATCGCGGCGAATGGCGGGAGTCCGTCTGGGGCATTGCCGCGCCCGTATTCGACCGTTACGGCAAAGTCATCGCGGCGGTCGGCATCTCGGGCCCGTGCGAGCGCGTCGAGCCGAATGTCGACGAATATACCAAGCACGTGTGCAACGCCGCGAGTGACATTTCGCGCCGCTACGGCGCACTAGAAAGGGCCTCGTAACACCATGGAATCGCGGGAAACGATCGGCATCGTCGGCGTTGGCCGCATGGGCGCCAACATCGGCCGCCGGCTGCGGGACTTAGGGTATCGCGTAACGGCGGTATACGACGTTCGCCCCGATGTCGCAGCGGACGTCGCCAAAGAGCTGGGTTCGCAAGCCTGCAGCAAGCTCGCGGACATCACGCGGTTGTCCGATACGATCGTTACGGTCGTGACGGACGATAAGGCGATGTACGCGATTTTTTCAACGCAAGGCGACTCGCTGTTGACGAACTCGTCCGGCAAGCTGTTCATCAACACCGCGACGATCACGCCGCAAGTCCACGTCGACGTCGAGCGGCTCGCGAAAGAGCACGGTGCGATGGCACTGGAGGCCTGTATGGCCAGCTCGATTCCGCAAGCACGCGACGGGACGTTGTATCTGATGGTTGCGGGAGACGAGCGCGCCTTCCAGCGTGCCAAACCGCTATTGGAAGGGATGAGCAAGTCTCTGCGCTACGTCGGGAAGACGGGCGATGCAGCGAAAGTCAAAGCGCTCGTCAACATGGTGATGAACATCAACACCGCGGGCCTCGCCGAGGGGCTCGGGATCGGCTCGGCGATGGGGCTCAATCTCGACATGCTCCGCGAAGTCTTCAGTCAAACCGGCGCAAACTCACGCGTGCTCGAGACCGACAGCGCCGACATGGTCGCGCGCGAGCACGACTGCTTTTTCTCCGCAGCGCACGCCGCGAAAGACTCCGGCATCGCGCTCAAGCTCGCGGAAGACTACCGCGTTCGTGCGCCGCTGGCCGAAGCCACGAAAGACCAATACGATCGCATGGTGCAGCTCGGCCTTGGCGAACTCGACAAATCCGGTATCGCCGAATTGACCTTTCCCGGGCGCCATTCATAAGAAAGGAAACGTGACTCATGACCATCGTTCCTACGATCAGCTCCAAAGTTGCAGGACCGCTCGGTGCCGTGCATCTGCCGCGGCTGTGGTGCAAGCTCATGCTCTCGAGCAAAGGCATGCTCCCCAGCGACTACGACGAGTGCGGTGAAGGCTTCGACGCGATGACGATCTCGGCGTTAGGCTTGAAGCGCGATGAGGTCGTCGATTTCGTAAGCAAGCAGAAGCCCACGTACATAGCCTTTGAGAAGTGGGTGATCCAAAAGAACGGTGGGCGCCTAGACCCGGCCAAGATCGAAGCGCACAATCGCGCGATTCTCGGCTACAACCACGGGGACGACACCGCCGCGTCCATGCGCAAGGCTAGCGGCGTCGAGAATGCGAGTATCAAGGATGCCGCGACGCTGAACACCCTGGACGACTTCGACCAGCTGCACAAACAAGTCGTTGGCGGATAGCGTCGCCTCGCAAGACTTCGCCGATTACATCGGGCGGCCAGAGGGTCGCACCGATCGTTTCGACGAGCATCGCATCGGCAATCTGGCCGCGCTGCTCGACACCGACGTCGAGGAGCTCGCTCCCGGCGGCGAGCTTCCGCCGCTCGCGCATTGGCTTTATTTCAATTCGTGGGCGCCGCAGTCGCTGCTGGGCAGCGACGGCCATCCCAAGCGTGGCGGCTTCATGCCGCCCGTCGCCCTCCCGCGCCGCATGTTCGCCGGTGCGCGCATCGTCTTCCATCATCCGCTGCGCGTCGACGACGTCGCGCAGCGCGTTGCGACGATTGCGTCGATTAACCGCAAAGAAGGCTCGGCCGGCGAGCTCGTGTTCGTGACGGTCAAACACGAGATTTCTGATTTTATGGGTGTCGCGATCGAGGAAGAGCAAGACATCGTCTATCGCGGCAATGCGCCGTCAGGAGCACAACAGGCCGCATCAAACGAAGAGCCCGCACCAGTAGGCGCAGACGCAATCGTCACGCGCATCGACGTCACGCCGGTGATGTTGTTCCGGTTCTCTGCGTTGACGGACAACGGCCATCGCATTCATTACGATTTTCCATACGTCACGAAGACGGAAGGCTATCCCGGGCTCGTCGTGCACGGGCCGTTGCAGGCGATGCTGCTCGTCGATCTCGTGCGCCGCAATTTTCCGGGCACGCTCGCGCGTTTTAGCTTTCAAGCGCGAAGGCCGCTTTTCGATACCTCGCCGTTCGAGTGCGCCGGCTGGCGCGACGGAGGCAAGATTCAGCTCATGACGCGCGATCTCGACGGCCGCCTCGCCATGTCCGCCACGGCGGAGCTCGCTTAGTTACCGCTGCTCGAAAGCGTCGGCAGCTCGAGATCGGCGACCGAAGCGGGCATCTTCGCAATCAAGCCGATGTCGTGCATGAACTTCGCGTATTTCAAATAACCGTGCGGCGTAATCGTGAACGTCGTGCCGCGGCGCGAGAGCCAATCTTTGTAGCTTGCCGCCGGAATCTTTCCACCGCCGTCTTCTGACAGGATTGCGGCGGCGTTTGCCGGCTCGCGGTTGATGAGCTCGACCGCTCTTTTCAGTTCCGTATAAAACGCGGTTACGAACTCCGGGTAGTCGTGCGCGAAACTTTCGGTCGCGAACACGCTGTCGAGCGTGCTCGTACCGAAAATGTCAAAGCTGCGCAAGACGACGTGGCCGCCGTCCGCAACCTCTTCGAACTGAAACGGCGGATTGGTAAAGTGCGCGACGATCTGCCCCGCTTTGAGCGCGGCAAGACCCGCAGGGTGGGGCATCGCAACGATGTCTGCGTCGAGTGCGTGCGCGTTGCCGAGCTGCTCCTGTGCCGCTTTCCGCAGCACGATGGCTTGAATCGAATCCGGCGCGGGCATTCCGATTTTCATGCCGGGCTTCAAATCTTTGAGCGACTTGATGCTCGGATCGCGCGTGACGAGCCACATGTCGATGTCGCACAACGAGCCGAGCAGCTTCCAACCCACGCCGCGGTCCCACCCGATCAGGAACGGCGCGACGCCGCCTGCGCCGATTTGCACTTGATTCGCGATCATGCCGTCGCGAATCGCCGAGCCGCTCGCCAGCGTGTGCCAACTGAACGACGTTCCGGGAAATTCGCGTTCCAGCACACGTTGCTGTTTCATGACGATGAGCGGGGCGTACGCGTAGCCGAACTGATACACGATCGTGACTCCGGAAGGCGCGCCCGCACCCCGAGCAATCCGAGCACTTGTACAGAGCGCGGAAGCCGAACTCAATCCGACCAAGAAACGGCGACGTGCGATCATCGCAAGGTCCCCTCCTACTCGAGGAGAACTTCCGCGCACGATGGGATCGGTCCTCACCGAACCGATTGGCGGACCCGTTGCGTGGACCGCAGACGATCTCAAAAGAGACGATTCCTGGAAGTTGACGCTTTCAGGCACGGCGTTGCGCGAGATCGATGCCGCCCTCAAAAACGTGCTGCGGCGCGGAATCGCGCTGCGCGATATTCGCCGCGATGACTTTCCCCTCGACACGCTCGCCGTGGATCTCCGGACGGTCGGCAACGAGCTCAATACCGGCCGTGGCCTAAAGCTCATTCGCGGTTTGCCGGTCGGACAGTATACCGAAGACGAGCTCGCCCTCGTCTATTGGGGTATCGGGACGCATCTCGGCGACCCGGTTTCGCAGAACTCAAAGGGCGATTTGCTCGGGCACGTGCGCGACGAAGGCGCAACGCTCAGCGATCTTCGCGCACGGGGATATCAGACGCGCGAATCGCAGGGACTGCACGTCGATAATTGCGACGTCGTCGGGCTTTTGTGTCTCCGCACCGCGCGCACCGGGGGAATCAGCCAGGTCGTCAGCTCGATGGCGATCTACAACGAGCTCCTGCGCCGCTATCCGTGGTACGCCGGCGTCCTCTACGAGCCGTTCGCGATCGACATGCGCGGTCAAGAGCGTGCCGGCGATTCGCCCGTCTGGTACAGGCCTATCTACAGTTATCACGACGGACTGCTCAGCTGCGGCGTGAACTTCACGTACATGCGTTCGGCCGAAACGAAAACGGGCATTCCGCTCAGCGCGGTGCGGCTCGAAGCCCTGGAAGCGATGGAGAATATCGCCTACGAGCAGTGCTTCGAAATGGAGTTCCGGCCGGGCGACATGCAGTTCTTGAACAATTACGTGATCCTGCACGATCGCACGCCGTACGTCGATTGGGACGAGCCTGAAAAGAAACGCCACTTGCTGCGGCTGTGGTTAAGCGTTCCGAACGCACGCAAGCTCGCGCCGAATTTCCGTTCCGCGTACGCCGATACGCTGAGAAGCTACGAAGCCGCCCCGCGCTGAGCTTCGTTCGCTGATCGCGATGCCGGATGCGATCGCCGCCGTGCGCGATGCATTCATCGGTGCGGCGCGCGGCGAGTTTCAAACGGTGCCTCGCGTCGTACTGCCGTCGCATACGCTTTTCACGATGGTTGCGGAGCGCATTGTCGACGGGCGCAACCTTGGGCAGGTCGTCAAGACGTTCAGCTATCACGAGGACAATCCGTCGCGCGGATTTCCGGTGCTGCAAGGCGTCGTCGTTTGGTTGGACGGCATCACCGGCGAACCGCAGCTCGTGCTCGACGCCGCGGAAGTCACGGCACTTCGCACCGGCGCCGCGGCCGGGGTTGCGACGGACTTATTTGCGTCGCAGGATGCGAGCGTGCTCGCCATCATCGGCACCGGCGCGCTCGCGCCCGACCAAGCGCGCGCGGTGTGCGCGGTGCGGAGGATCGAGCGCATCGCGCTCGCGGCGCGCGACTTCGCGAAGACGAAACGCGTCGCGACGCAACTTCGCGTGGAGCTCGGCGTCGCGGTCGATGCGTACGAGAGCGTTTCGGAGGCCGTGCGCGACGCAGACGTCATTTGCACCGCCACGACGGCGCGCGAGCCGCTCTTCTCTCTGCGCGACATTAAAAGGAAAGTTCACATCAACGCGATGGGCGCGTTCAACGCGCAGATGTGCGAAGTCGACGCCGGCGTCGTCGCGGCCGCCGCCGTCAGCATCGACGATCCCACCGCGATGACGGCGTGCGGGGAGCTTGCGGGCATTCGCGAGCAGCCACCGCTCCTCGGCGCACTTTTGGACCGTGGCCATCGTGCGAGCGGCGGGATTACGCTGTTCAAGTCGGTCGGAATCTCGCCGCAAGATTGGGCCATCGCCGCACGCATCGCAGCCAACCCCCGCTAGACGAGGCAAGCGATGGGTATATCGGCTCCATGGTGTCCTGGAGATTCGTCGCTCCCCTGGCCGTGCTCGCCCTCTTCTTGGCATCGTGCGCGTCGCACGGAAACAGCACGCTGCCGATTGCATCGCCGCCTCAAGATCCCGCGGCGTCGTCGGCAAAAAAGACCTCAGGTGTAATCCAGCTCGCGAATTATCGCATCGACCCGGCGAAAGTATTCGTCGCCGGCATCTCGTCGGGCGGATTCTTCGCCGTGCAAATGCACGTCGCGCACTCCGCTACCTTTAAAGGTGCGGCAATTTATGCCGGTGGCGTGTACTTCTGCGCGCAAGACAACGTCGTCGTCGCGCTGACGGCATGCGGCGGCGAAGGATTGTACGCGCCGGAGCTGACGCAATCCGAGGTCTATCTCGACGCGCAGTCGCAGCTCGGCACGATCGATCCGGAATCGAATCTCGCACGCGAGCCTGTGTATCTCTGGTCGGGTACGCAGGACACCGTCGTTCCACCGAAATCCATGGACGATCTTTCGAGCGAGTACGCGCACTATGGTGCAAGCCCGCTCGTTTTCGATTCGACGTTCCCTGCCGAACATGGTTGGGAGTCGCCGGACGGTGCGCTTGCGTGCGGCACGCTTGGCGAGCCGTATATGCTCGTCTGCGATCAAGGCTCGACCGCGTACGATTCCGAGAAAACCTGGCTCACCATGTTCTACGGCAACCTGCACCCGCGCAAGAGCGGCAATCTCGACGGCAGCCTCTTGCAGTTCGATCAGACGGCCTTCGGTGCGGCTGCGTCGAACTCGATGGACACGACAGGTTGGATCTTCGTGCCAAAGCAATGCGCGAACGGTCAAACGTGCAGCCTCATCGTCGCGTTTCATGGCTGCGAGCAAACGCAGGCAGACATCGGCAATACGTTTGCGCTCGAAAGCGGAATCGATCCCTGGGCCGACCACAACAACATGATCGTGCTCTATCCGTACGCGATCCGATCGTCTACCGTACCGTACAATCCGAACGGTTGCTGGGATTGGTGGGGATACGACGATCCGAACTATGCGCTGAAAAGCGGTACGCAAATCACGATCGTGTACAAGATGGTGCAGCGTTTAATGGGACAATAATCGCTGTCCCTCGACGGAGCCTGTCCTGAGCGTAGCGCGCTAGCGCGAAGACGAAGGGCTCGGGATGACAAGAGGGTTAGAACACCCTCGGGGATGTTGTTTCTCCGCTAGAGCGTGACACAATGGCAGCATGAAGCTGCTCAAAATTTTCAGCGCGACAACGGCCTTGTTCGCGCTTCTCACTCTTCCGCTCGTCGCGCAAGCTGCGGTTGGCGTCGGCGTCTACATCGGCAGCCCACCACCGCCGGCTCCGGTGTACGCCGTTCCAGTTGCACCCGGCCCCCGTTATGCGTGGCAGGCCGGATACTGGGTCTGGGGACCCGGTGGATACCGCTGGATCGCCGGCCGCTGGGCCGTTCCGCCCCATCCCGGCTATGGATGGGTTCCGGGCTACTGGTATCGTCACGACCGCGGCTACGTATGGCGCGAGGGATACTGGTCGTCGCGCGAACGCGCACACTGGCGTCGCGACTACCGCTAATCCATGATACGGCGCTTTTGGGGGAAAGAGGCGAGCATGAGAACGCTTCGATTCCTCACCAGCCTGGCGGCGGTACTCGCGATGTTAGCGATGCCGTTTGCCGCGCAAGCGCAAATCTCGATCGCCGTTTCAATCGGCACGGCACCCCCGCCGATCCCACTATACGAGCCTCCTCCGCCGCCCGATCCGAACTACATCTGGGAGCCCGGATATTGGGCGTGGGGCCCCGGCGGATATTACTGGGTCCCGGGAACGTGGGTGCTCGCACCCGACCCCGGTCTTTATTGGACTCCCGGATACTGGCGCTATTACGATGACGCCTATCGCTGGCAGCCCGGCTATTGGGCGAACCAAGTCGGCTACTACGGCGGCGTCGTCTACGGCGGCGGTTATCTCGGAACCGGCTTTATCGGTGGCACGTGGACCAACAACGTCTACACCTATAACACGTATGTCTACCGCAACATCAATCGCACGCTCGTTCGCGGGCACGTCTACAATCGCGTCATTCGATACAACGAAGGTAGTCGCGTGAGCTACGTCGGCGGACGTGGCGGCCTACCGTATCGTCCGACGGCACAGCAAGTGGCGGTTTCGCGTGCGCGTCATTGGGCTCCGACGACCACACAAGTGCAGCACGCCCGCTACGCGCAGCAAAACCGCGCGTCATTCGTCAGCGTGAATCACGGACGTCCGGCCAGCTCCGCCGTCTCCCATCCCTATACGGCGAGCTATCATCCAGCAACGCAGCACGCTCCCGCGCAGCAACAACACGCGTATCGCGCGACCCAAACGCACGCTGCGCCGCAAACGCAATACCGTAGCGCTCCTCAGGCATCACACGCGACCCAATACCACAGCGCGCCGCAGGCACAACATGCTGCATCGCATGCTGCACCTGCGCAGCACGGTACCGCTCAGCACGCTCCGCAAGGACACACCAGCAGCGGTCAACATCAGCAGAGCGGCGGCAATAACCACGACAAAGGCGATCAGCACTAGCTCTCGCTAGGGACGCACGCCTATCTTCGGTTTCGGTCCAAGGTCCGTCGTGAGGCGGCCTTGGACCGCATCGATGAACGCGCACAAGTAACGGCGTGTATCGCGCGGATCGATAATTTCTTCCACGCCGAACGCCTCGGCGGTAAGGAACGGCGACGCGAGCGTGCGCAGCTCCGCTTCGATTTCGCGCTCGCGCCGTGCCGGATCGGGCGCTTTTGCGATTTCGCGACGATACGCCGCCGCAACGCCGCCTTCAACCGGCAGCGAGCCCCATTCGGCAGACGGCCACGCGATCTTGAAATCGAGGCCGTTCTTGGCCGTGGTTCCCATGCCGGCCATCCCGTAGCACTTGCGAATTACGACGGTGAAGATCGGTACCGTCGCTTGCGCGCACGCATAGACGCAGCGCATCCCTTCGCGCAGCGTCGCTTCTGCTTCCGCCTGCGTGCCGACCATGAAGCCCGGCACGTCCACGAGAAAAACCATCGGGATGTGAAAGCAATCGCAAAGATCCATGAAATGCGTCTGCTTGCGCGCCGCTTTGCTGTCAACCCCGCCGCCCATCACCATCGGGTTGTTCGCGATGACGCCGACGACGTGTCCGTTCATTCGCGCTAGCGCCGTGATTACCGAACGGCCGAACGTCGGCGCGATGTCGAATAGCGAGTCGCGATCCACGAGCATCTCGACGAGCTTATACATGTTGTAGGGACGGCGCCGATCGCGCGGCACGATGCCGAGCAAATCTTCGTCGGCGCGATCCGCCGGATCGCCGGTGGTGACGCGCGGCGGCAGCTCCCACACATGTTGCGGCATGTAACTGAGAAAACGCCGCACCAAATGCAGACCCGTCGCTTCGTTCTCGACGACGTTGTCGATCGTGCCGGCGAGATCGACGGCGACTTTCGAGCCGCCAAGCTGCTCTTTGGTGACATCTTGACCGAGCGAACGTTTGACGACCGGCGGCCCGGCGGCGAATACGTGGCTCGTTTCCTTGACCATCACGGACCAGTGCGAAAGAATCGCGCGGCCGGCCGGTCCACCTGCAGCGGTTCCCATCACCGCGCTGACGACCGGAACATAGCCTAAGAGCTCGACGGAACGTTCGAAACCGTGCACGCCCGGAAAAACGGTGTGGCCGCGACGTTTTGCCGACGTCACCGTGCCGCCCGAACCGTCGATCAAATTGACGAGCGGAATGCGGTAATTGAACGCGAGATCCTCGACGAAACCGCCTTGCCCGCCTTTACGGCGATCGCTGCCCCAACTCGAGCCACCGCGCACGGTGAAATCTTCACCGCCGACGGCAACGGCGCGTCCATCGATTTTGGCGAGTCCCATGACGTACGGGGCCGGAACGATTTTCGCGACCTTGCCGTCTTCGTACGTTGCGTTGCCGGTCAGCTTCCCGACTTCTTGAAACGAGCCGGCGTCGACGAGACCCGCGATGCGCTCGCGAATCGTGAGCCGTCCTTGGTCGTGATGTTTGCGAACCGCTTCGTCTCCACCGAGCTCTTCTGCGAGCGTGCGACGCTGTGCGATTTCATCGGCTTCGGGCTGCCAGTTCGTCGCTGCGCCGTTGATCGGTTGCTCAGTGCGCATACATATCGATCTCTTCGAGAATGCGATCGGTGTCTTGACCGATGCGCCTGCCGCTCCAGCGAATCTCGCCGGGCGTTTCTGAAAGCTTCGGCACGACGCCGGTCAATGTGACGGAGCCGAAGTCGTCGTCCGGCACGGTCGCGAGCATGCCTCGCGCGGCATACTGCGGATCGCGAAAGATGTCGGCCATCGTAAGAATGCGTCCGGCCGGAATTTCGGCGGCGGCCAGACGCTCTTCGAGATCGAGCGCGTCGAACGTGCGCGTCCACGCAGCGACGATGTCATCGATTTCTTCCGCGTGTTTCGCGCGAGCGACGCCGGTTGTGAAGCGCGCGTCGTCGAGGAGATCCGCCCGATTCATCAGCGGGGCAAGACGCTTGAAGATCGGATCGCTGCCTGCCGCGATGTGTACGAACTGGTTATCCCTCGTCGCGTAGAGATTGTTCGGCGTGTGATCGGGCAGACGCGAACCTGCGCGATTCGCGACGACGCCGAGCTTGTCGTAGGCGGGCACGTGCGGCTCCATAAAGCTGAACGCGCATTCATAAAGCGCCGCGTCGACGATCTGACCTTTGCCGGTGCGCGTGCGCGCGAAGAGCGCCATCACGCCGCCGAATGCGGCATAAAGGCCGGTGATGTAATCGGTAAGCGAAATCGCAACGCGCGCCGGCGGCCGATCCGGATCGCCCGTGATGTGGCGCAACCCGCTCATCCCCTCACTGATGATGCCGTATCCGGGACGGCGGCCGTACGGCCCCGTTTGTCCGTAGCCGCTGATGCGAATCATTACGAGCCCCGGATTGATCGCGGAGAGCACGTCGTAGCCGAGGCCCCATCTCTCGAGGCCGCCGGGACGAAAATTTTCGACGACGACGTCGCAGCGCGCGACGAGGCGCCGGACCGCATCTTGGCCGTGCGGCGTGTGCAGATCGAGCGCAATCAGCGACTTGTTCCGGAAGATGCTCGCGGCGTAGAGCGATTTCTCGTGAAAGCGCTTGCCCATCGAACGCACCTGGTCGCCCTCGGGCGGT
>JBOHTT010000302.1:0-20689 GCA_050733775.1 Vulcanimicrobiaceae bacterium | reverse complement strand
GTGCGCACCGCGCTGACGAATGCCCTCGCACCGCTCGAACGAGAACGAGGCGAAAATCCGTTTGAGATTCGCGATGCCGTACAAACGACGATGTGGGAAGACGTCGGTCTCGTGCGCTCGGAACCGCAACTCCGGCGTGCGCTGGAGCGGCTCGACGAGCTGGCAGAATCTGTCGAACGTTCTTCGGCGCCACCGGGACGCGATTGGAATCTGCAATGGCAGCAAGCACTTGACGTGCGCAACCTCGTTACCGTCGCCAGACTGACCGCGCGCTCCGCCATGCATCGAACGGAAACGCGCGGCTCGCACGCCCGCAGCGACTATCCGAAGCGCGACGATTCGCGATGGCTCGTCAACATCCATCAGCAACGAGACAACGTTTTCGAAGTCCCGGTCGCCCTGACGCGGGTGCGGCCCGAATCCGCCGTTCCGGCATGAATCCGCTGAAGACGCTGCGGATTCGCCGCTTCGAGCCGGCGAAAAATCCGCGCCCCTATTGGGCCACGTACACGATCGAAGCGAAACCAAAATTGAGCGTCCTCGACGGGCTATTCGCAGTTTTAGAACAACAAGACGGCACGCTGGGCTTTCGCTATTCGTGCCGGGCCGGCATGTGCGGCTCGTGCGCAGTGCGTATCGACGGACGCGAGGGACTCGCCTGCCGCATACGGTTGGAAAATTTAGGCAGCACGATCACCGTCGAGCCGTTGCGCTCGCTGCCGGTGATCAAAGATTTGCTCACCGACATGACGCCGTTTTTCGAAAAATATCGCAAGGTCGAACCCTTCTTCGTCGGCGTGCAGCCGTCGTTTGCCGACGCGGTACCGGAACCCGAACGCGTCGATCCTTCGCAGCCGCTGCGCAAGAGCGCCGATCGAGCAATCGATTGCATCTCGTGCGGTGCCTGCTATTCCGCGTGTCCGACCGTCGCCACGAATGCTGCATATCTCGGCCCCGCCGCACTCAACCGCGCATTCGCGCTTGCAGCCGACCAACGCGACCGCGACGGCAAACGTCTGACGTTGGTCATCGGCGACGACGGCGTGTACGGCTGTCGTTCCGTCGGGAATTGCGTCTCCGTCTGCCCGGCCGGCGTCGCGCCACTCGCAGCGATTTCGCTACTGCGTCGCGGTAAGAAAGCCCAAGCGTGACGCAGCTCGGGCCAAACAAAGCCACCGGCGTCGCGTGGTGGTATCTGCGCGTTTCGGGCCTGCTCGTCATCACGCTCGTGCTCTGGCATCTCTTCGTGATGCACTATGCGAACGCGCCGTCGGAAACGACCGCGACGTTCGTCAGCGCGCGGTGGATGGGAACGTTCTGGCGCGCGTTCGACTGGGCGCTCTTGTTTCTCGCGCTGACGCACGGGCTCGTCGGCATGCGCAACGTGATTGCCGACGTCGTGCAAAGCGCTGCCGGACGCCGCGCAGGTGAAGGCGTACTCGGAATTCTCGCAGCGCTCTTCCTCGCCATCGGAACGAGCTCGATCGTGCGAGCCGCCGGCGGCATCAGCGGCAATGGCCCGCTCTCGGGGGCAACGTGGCTTGTCGGCACTCTCGACGCGCTGCTCGCTGCAATCGCGGTCGTCGCCTATCTCACCATCCTTGCAATCGTGCTCGCGATCGTCTTACGGCTCGCCTACAAGTTGCCGCTGGGATGGTGGCAATTTCACGGCCAGTGGGCGTGGGCGCTGCATCGCGCAACGGGAGTCGGGATTTTCCTTTTTCTGCTCGTGCACGTCTTGGATCTCGCGCTTTTGCCTCTGGCGCCGAATCTCTACGACGCAACCGTTGCGAGCTACGCGAATCCGTTTTTGATGCCGATGGAAGTCGCGCTCGTGTGCGCGGTGATCTACCACGCGCTCAATGGCACGCGTTTATGGATTCTGGAATTCTTCGACGAGCGGACGACGACCGCAGCAGTTGCGACGTTTGCGGGTGTGCTCGTCGCGACGGTGGCGCTCGTCGTTCCAAGCATCGTCGTGCTCGTGCACCATGGTTAGCGCAGCGTTTCGGCGAGCATCAGGGCCGCAATCGCGTAGAGAAAGCCCCCAAACAACAGCCTGAGGGCCTTTTCGGGAATGCGGTGCGCGAATGCCACGCCGGAGCCGACTAAGACTGCGCCACCAAGGGCCAGCGCAATACCGGCACCCCAATCGACATTTCCAGCGAGCGCGTAGACGAGCAGGCTGATCACCGTCGCGGGTGGCGCCAGAAACAACGCCATGCCTTGGGCGACGGTCTGCACGACGCCGAAGAGCAGCACGAGCGAAGGAATCGCGATTGCGGCGCCGCCGAGACCGAACATGCCGGTTGCGAAACCGCCGCACGCGCCGAGGACGCTGAGGTACGGCCACGTCATCGGCAGCATCGCAATCTGCTTCGGCGTTTTGATCGCATTCCACATCGTGAAGCTGCCGACCAAGATCATGAAACAGCCGAAGGCGGCACGCAGCTCTTGACTCGGCATGTGCGTTGCCACGAGCGCACCGGCGTACGTAAACGGCAGCGCAGACACGGAAAGCACGAGCGCTTTTCGAACGTCGAGGTTTCCGCGCTTGGTATATTGCCAGGCACCAATCGCGAGATTCGGAAGTTGCATGACGAGACTCGTACCTTGGGCGGTTTGCTGGGTGTGCCCGAGAAACGACATTGCGGGAATCGCGATACTCCCGCCGCTTATGCCGAAAAAGCCGCCCAGCAGACCCGCTCCCGCGCCAACGCCGAAGTCGATGAGATAATGCAGGTAGTCGAGCATCGCGTCGGGGATTCGGCCTCATGAGCGAGAAAACCGGGTGGCGCGGACGCTTCTACGAAGATTTTGAAATCGGCGACATTTATCGGCACCCTTTCGGTCGCACCGTCATTACGACCGACAACATCTGGTTCACACTGTTGACGCAAAACGTCGCACCCGTCCACTACGATCATCACTACGCCGCGCAAACGGAGTTCGGTAAGCCACTGGTCGACTCGACGTTCACGCTCGCGCTCGTGACGGGTCAAAGCGTGATCGACATTTCCATGAACGTCATGGCCAATCTGGGATGGGACGAGGTGCGTCTGCCTGCTCCGGTGTTCGAAGGCGATACGATCTATTCGCAAAGTGAGGTTCTCGCAAAACGAGAGTCCGCATCGCGCAAGAACGTCGGCATCGTCACCGTAAAAACGACAGGCTTCAATCAGAATGGAACGATTGTAATCCGCTTTAATCGAACGGTCATGGTCTACAAGCGCGGCCAAGCGCCGACGATCCCGCGTGTCGAGCTCGCCTCAAGCTGAATGGCGTAAGGCGGCGGTCGTCATCGCCATCTTTGCGGACGAACCGCACGACGTCATCTTCATCTAGCGCGCAGGACACTTGCGCCGCCATGCCGGCCAGATTGGATTTCCCGGCGGCAGCGCCGATCCGATTGACGGCGGAAATCCGGTCACGACGGCGTTGCGCGAGTTCTACGAGGAGCTCGGCGTCGCGCCCGACCGCGTTCGCGTTGCCGGACTGCTTGAGGAGACGGAGCAGATATTGAACCGGTTTCTCGTGACCCCGGTGATCGGCGTGATGAGGCCCGGAACGCTATTGACGATCGATCCCGCCGAAATAGCCGGCGTTTTCACCGTTCCCTTGGCCACGATCGTCGAACCCGGCGCCGTCTACGAGGATGTGGAACGAAGCATCGCGAGGGGTAAGGAAAGTTACGCACTAGACTACGATGAGCACCATATCTGGGGATTGACGGGTCGCATTCTCAAAATATTCGTCGATGCGTGGAACGCCCCGGGATCACAGCTCCGTTCCGACATCGAAGCCGCTTTCATCGAGATAATTAAGGAATGATGATAACTACGACTACCAGACGATTTCTTAGCCTCGGGATCGCTTCGATTACTGCGCTCCTGATTGCAGCAAGCCGTCCGGCTGACGCGCAAGTCGCCGTCGACGGCGGCGTCTTCGGCGTCGACGGCACGGCCTCGGTCGGCGCGGCGCTTTCATTGCAAATTTTCAAGACGCCGGTTTTACCGCTGGCGGTCGACGTTACGGCTGCAGCGCCGCTCGATGGTCACGGTTTTGCGGCGACGGCGGACGGCCGCTTCCGGCTCGGCGCAACGACGGTCGGCGTCGGCATCGGAGGCGGAAACTTGGCGCAAACCAATCACTACGGCGTCATTTACGAAGGTATTCTGGCGCAGCAGCTGATCCCGCATCTCGCCGTCGAGGGCAGAGTGTATTTCGGGCCATCCCGGCCGTCGGCGATTTTCGGCGGCCTGCGATTGTCGCTCTAAAACAGATTCAAGAGCGGATTACGGCGCACGCGTTCTTGTTGCGAGGCGCGCTTTTCATCGACCGGTTCGCGTTTGCCGGCTTCTTCGCGTGGCAGCGCTCGCGGCTTCGGTTTGACGCCGGCATTGGCGGCGATGAGCGAGATGGCGTCGAGTCCTGACACCGAGGCCGCCGTGTTTGCAAGCACGGTCGTGCCCTGCGACTCCTGGACGGCCTGCGCGAGCGCGCTTGCCATCGAGCCTCCGCCGGATTGTAGGTCCGCCTGCGCCGCGGGGGGCGGAATGGGAATGACCGCGACAACCGGATTGATCGGCACCTTAACTTTCGAATCGGCCTGCACGCGGAGAAGCTTTAGCCGCGCCCCGTAGGACGGCCCGGGCGCGGTACACGACGGGGTAGTCGACGAAGGCGCCGTCCACGACGATAGCGGTCGACCCAGCGGCCTCTGCAGCGTCGAACGCGTCGCAGACCTTGCGCGCAAACGCGATCTCCTGCGCGGTCGGCGCAAACGTGCGATTGACGAGCTCCAGCTGCTTCGGATGAATCGTCAGCTTTCCGCCAAAGCCCATCGCGCGCGCCATGTGCGATTCCGCGGCGAAGCCTTCTTCATCCTGAAGGTACGGCCACACCGCATCGATGGGCGGTTCGATTCCGGCTGCGCGGCTGGCGTTCACGAACTCGGCGCGATAATGCACGGTCAGCGGGTTGTCGAGCGTCCAGGCGGTGCCGGTGTCGTTCGTATAGTCTCCGGTGCCGAATGCGATGCGTTTCACGCGTTGGGAGGCCCGTACAATTTCGCGCAGATTTTCGACCCCTTTCGCCGTTTCGACAATCGGCATGATCTCGATCGAGCCGCTTGCCAGCTCGCGCGAGCGCTCGTGTGCGGAGATCACGTAATCTGCGATGTGCAAATCGCGTGCGCTTTCGGCTTTCGGCAGCACGATGCCGTCGAGGCCGCGAATGACGACGCCCGCAAGATCGTCGAAAGCCCATGGCGTCGAAAGCGCATTGACGCGCACGAACGCAAACCGCTCGCCACGCGGACGTTGCAACCACTGCGCGACGGATGCTCGCGCGTTCACTTTTTCTGACTGCGCAACGGCGTCTTCGAGATCCGCAATCACCGCATCGCATGGAGCTTCGAGCGTCTTCTCCATATGGCGCTGGTGGTTTCCCGGAGCGAAGAGAAAGGAGCGCATGCCGGCTGATCTTGACATGCAGGCCGGCGCCGTCCCTCCTTCGAAGGCTCGGCGCCCTGCAGATAGGAGCACGCGATGGCAGTCGAAGTTAAGGCGCTGAAAGACTACGGTCTCTACATCGACGGCGAGTACCGTTTACGCGGTAACGAAGCGACGCTACCGGTCATCAATCCGGCAACGGGCGAGCAGTGGGCGACAATCGTCGACGCATCGGCGGAGGATGTCGAAGCCGCGGTCGCGGCCGCTCGCCGGGCCTTCGAAGGCGAATGGGGAAAGACGAGCCCCGCCACGCGCGCGCGCATGCTGCATCGTTTAGCCGAGGCGATCGAGAGCCGCGCTGCAGAGCTCGCGGAGATCGAAGTACGCGACAACGGCAAGCTCCTGCGTGAGATGGGTGCGCAGCTGCGCGCGATTCCCGGCTGGTATCGGTACTATGCCGGCCTTGCGGACAAAATCGAAGGCGAGACGATTCCGATGGAACGGCCGACCCTCTTCAACTTCACGTTGCGAGAGCCGCTCGGCGTCGTCGGATTCATTACGCCATGGAACTCGCCGCTGCTCATTCTCGCGTTCACGCTCGCGCCCGCACTTGCGGCAGGCAATACGATCGTGCTCAAGCCGAGCGAATATGCATCGGTGTCGTCGCTCGAGTTTGCGAAATGCATGGAAGCGGCTGGATTTCCCAAAGGCGTCTTCAACGTCGTGACCGGCAGCGGCGCAAAGGCGGGCGATGCGCTCACGAAGCATCCCGGCGTTGCGCGCATTGCATTTACGGGAAGCGCTGCGACGGGTTCGCGCGTCGCGCAAGCCGCCGTCGCGCACTTCGCGACCGTTGGCCTCGAGCTGGGCGGCAAGTCGCCGCATATCGTCTTTGCGGACGCGCAAATCGACGCGGCCGTCGCAGGCTTGCTCTCGGGCATCTTCGCCGCAGCCGGTCAGACGTGCATTGCCGGCTCCCGCGCGCTCGTTCAGCGCGAAGTCTACGACGAAGTACAGCAGCGCCTGCTCGCGCGAGCCAAAACGATCAAGATCGGCGATCCCATGCTGCCCGAAACGGAGATGGGCCCGATCGCCAACGAGCCGCAATACGCAAAAATACAGCAATACGTCGACGTCGGCAAAAATGACGGAGCGCGGTTGGTGACCGGCGGTAAGCGTCCCGAGGGCGATGCGTATCGCCGCGGGTTCTACTTCGAGCCGACGGTCTTCGCCGACGTACGCAACGACATGCGCATCGCTCGAGAAGAAGTCTTCGGCCCGCTGCTTTCGATCATTCCGTTCTCAGACGAAGAGGAGGCGCTGCGCATCGCCAACGATACGCTATATGGCCTCGGCTCGGGTGTATGGACGCGCGACGTGGGACGCGCGATTCGCATGGCCCGCGGCATCAAAGCCGGCACCGTTTGGGTGAACACCTATCGTGCGATGTCGTATCAGATGCCATTCGGCGGATACAAAAACAGCGGTCTGGGCCGCGAGAACGGCGTCGACGCGATTTACGACTACACGCAGACGAAATCGGTGTGGATCGAAACGGAGCCGGTGGCCGGCGACCCCTTCAGCATGAAGATCTAAAAAGTCTTCGGGCGAGGCCTTCGCCTCGCCCGAACACCTGTCTAAACGGTGACCACCACCCTCTTTGCCGCACTCTCCTTCAGAGGCTGCAACGTGATGGTGAGCAAGCCGTCTTGCAGCTTCGCAGAAACGGTATCCGTATCAACCTCGCTCGGCAGGTTGATCGTCCGGCTGAATCTTCTCTGGAACTCGGAGTAATAAATCGAGCCTTTGAGCTCGTCCTCGACTGCTTTGCGTTCCGCAGAACCCGAGATCGTAATGCGGTTTGGTCTGCAGGCGATGTCGATATCTTCACGCTTGAATCCGGGTACGCGAGCCTCGATGACGTACCCGCCCTGTTTTTCGTACACCTCGACTTGCGGGAAGCTTTGCTCGTTGGAAAACGTGCCCGTCATCTGCCGCATCATTCGGCTCTGAAGCGCAAGCAGGTCAAAGAACGAACTTGCGTATTCGAAACTTCCAGCTAGTGACGCACTTGCCAAGCGCTGAAGCGAGCGCATCTGCTCGGCAAGCGGATCGAAGATTGAAGCCGCCTGATCGATACCTTGCACGTAGATCTGTGAAGCGGACGATCGAGGCGGTTCGCTGTTCGGGCCCTTCGTGGTGTTGACCGTTGGCGTTGTCGTTGCCGACGTTGTCGTTGCCATCGATTTACATCCTCCGCACGGGTTACGCGGTGATCGGGACGCGCTTTTGCGCGCTCGGCGTGACGATCGGAAGGACGATGGTAAGCAGCCCATCCTGGAGCCGCGCCGTAACCCTTTCGGGATCGATCTCCGTGGGAACCGTTATGGTGCGGCTGAAATCTTTGCGCTGAATTTCCGAATAGTGCACGCGCCCTTTCAGCTGTTCTTCGAACGACTGCCGTTCGGACCCGCCGGAAATGGTCACGCGATTGTCGGTGCAATCGATCTGGATCTCGTCGCGTCTGAATCCCGGAACGAGCGCCTCGATTACGTAGCTGCCATCCTTCTCGTACAGCTCGATCTGTGGGAAAAAGCTGGAAGTAGATTCCATGGGGGTGCTGCCGAGCAACGCGCCGGACATCCGGCGCATCGTGCGGAGCTGGTCGGAAAGCTGGTCGAAGATCGAAGAACCGTAGTCGGAACCTTGCCCGAACATCGGAGCACGAAGACCTTCACCGTTCGTGCGCTTTGTGAGCGTTGCCATCGATCAATATCCTCATCACAGAAGGATTCGCGCGTTGCCATTGATAGCAGCACGTGGCGCGCATTGCGCGTCTCTCCTTCTACTCCCCGAAGCGACCGTTGTCAACGCAGAGACGGCCGCACGCTAACCTGCTTTTCGAAAGCTACGTCGACTGCGGATGCGGAGCGCCGAGCGCGATGACGTTCGTCGTCTTCATCTGCACAGTCGAGTTCTGCGGAATCTTGAAGTTTGTCGCCATCGATGAAGCATAGACAGCGCCGCCGGCTGCACCGACCGCGCCGCCTGCACCGGTGCCGACGCTCTTGCCGAGAATGTTGCCGACGATCATGCCCGCGAGCACTTCACCTGCCGCCTGCGGGATGTTGACGCTTTTCTTCTTCTTGAGCGCCGTGATCGTCGCAGGGAACGGATACGTGCGGCCGTCGGCAAGCGTCAGCGTGTCGAACGCGATTCCGATGTAGGCCTTCTTTGTGGGCGTTGCGCCGACGACTTGCGAGACGTGCCCGCGAATCGTCGCGCCTTTCAAACTGGGATCGAAAGCGGTATCGGGCGATATCGATGCAATCGTCATCAATACCGGGTCTCCGACCCTACTCGTTTTGGTGTCGAGCGTTTGCTGGAGCGTTGCATTGATCACGGCACCCGCCGGAACGTCGGCGAGCGCAGCCACTCCAAGTGAAAAGCTAAATGCGAGCGCGAATAACGCTGCGAGCCATGAGCGGTGTCTCATGGACGTTGCTTCTTCGCCTTATTGCGCGACCGTCCTGGCCGGGGCGCGGCGGACGAAGCTCGCCGTCAGCGCCAGCACCTGTTCTCGAGCGTCGCGGTGCGGCGCATGCCCGCACCCGTCCAGCAAGGCAGTTTCTGCCTGCGGCAGGGCCTTTGTAATCGCATCGACTTGCGCGAGCGTCCCGTACTCGTCGTCGCGACCTTGTAGCACGAGTGCCGGCGCACGGATGCCGCGCAGCAAGTCCGTGATGTTCCATTGCCGGAAAGGTGGGCTCAACCAGATCTCATTCCACCGTTTGAACGCGAGATCGGGGTCCTCATGATAGCGGGCGAGTCCACGGCGCAAACGCGCGTCGTCGGGATATCGCCGGCTGATCTCCGCGATGCTTTCCACGGTGAGATCCTCGACGAAAACGTGCGGTGCTTCCAGAATCAACGCGTCCACACGTTCGGGCTCGTGCGCCGCAAAGATGAGCGCGATCGAGCCGCCGTCGCTATGACCGAAAAGAACGGCGTGCGGGATTTCCAGGCGGTCGAGCAGCACCGGCAATACCGCGTCCGCTTCGCGGTGCATGTACGCAACGTCGAACGGTTCCCGAACGACGGTCGACCGCCCGTAACCGGCACGCGAGTAGGCGACGATGCTCCGCCCCGTCGCCGCACGAAGAAGTTGTGGAAAGTCGCCCCAGGCACCCGCGGCCCCCAGTCCTTCGTGGAGCAACACGATCGGAGCCAACGTCTCGTCGCCTTCCGTGCGGAAGACTTCGAGGTCGAGTCCTCCTACCTCAACGAGCACGTTCCAGCTCGCGCAACGCGACGCGGCGGATTTTTCCCGTAGCCGTTTTCGGCAAGTCGCTGACGAATTCGATCCACCGCGGATATTTATGGTGCGCGAGACGCGTTTTGACGTGCTCCTGCAGCGCTTCGGTGAGGCCGGTCTCCTGCGACGCATTGGGCTTGAGCACCACGAACGCTTTCGGTTTGATGAGCCCCTTCTCGTCTTCCACCCCGATTACGGCGGCTTCGAGCACCGATTCGTGCGTGATGAGCGCCGCTTCCACTTCACCCGGCGACACCCACATGCCGCTCACTTTCAGCATGTCGTCGCTGCGACCGCAATGCACGAGATCGCCGTCGTCGTTTTCGTAGAATTTGTCGCCGGTTCGGGTCCATTCGCCGAGGAACGTCGAGCGCGAGCGTTCCCGATTGTTCCAATAGCCGAGTGCCGACGTCGGACCGGCAACTTCGAGGTCGCCCACCTCCCCGCGCGCGACGGGGTTACGGTTTTCGTCGACGATGCGAACGCGGTATCCGTTTACCGCTTTGCCGGTCGTGCCGTAGCGCACCGCATCGGGACTATTTGAGACAAAAATGTGCAGCATCTCGGTCGAACCGATGCCGTCCACGATATCGACACCGGTGCGCTTCGACCACGTTTCTCCGAGATGAGCGGGCAGCGCCTCGCCGGCGGACGTGCATATCCGTAAGCGGTGCCCGCTGCGAGCCGGTAAATCCGGATGCGCCAGCATTGCGGCAAAGAGCGTCGGAACGCCGCAGAAAATCGTTGCACCGGTATCGCGCAGGGTGTGGAAGACGAGATCCGGTGTGACGCGCCCGGAGCGCAGCACGGAAGTTGCGCCGACGTTCATTGGAAAGCTGAGCGCATTTCCCAATCCATACGCAAAGAAAAGCTTTGCCGATGAATACACGGTATCGCCGGCGGTCATGCCGAGAACGCCTTGCGCGAACAACTCGGCAGTCTGCACCATACTCGTCTGCGCGTGAATCGTACCCTTTGGCTTTCCGGTCGAGCCGGATGAATAGAGCCAGAAGCACGGGTCGTCCGGACGCGTGTTCGCCGGCGAGTTTTGCGGGGATGCTGAAAGCAGCGAGCGCATCGTATCTTCGACGTTCCCATCCAGACTGCGCCCGGGATCGGAGACGATCAGCTTTCCTTTCCAGCCACATGCCGCGATCGCATCGCGAACGGTCGTCAGCAATTCTGCGGACGCCACAACGAGCTTCGCGCGACAGTCTTCGAGCATGTACGCCAAATCGCCGGCGCCGAGAAGCGTATTTGCAGCGACCGGAACGGCGCCGAATTTGATCGCGCCGAGGAATGCGGTGGGAAAGTCGACGGTATCCAGCAGGACGAGCAAAATGCGCTGTTCGCCGGCAATGCCGAGGTCGCCGAGCGCTCCGGCAAACCGGTCGACGCGGTCGGCAACCTGCGCATACGTATACGCGCCATAATCGTCGACAAAAGCCGTGTGCAGCGCTCCCGTGCCGAGATTGCGCTCCAGCAAGTCCGCCGCGGCGTTGTAGAACCCTCGCTCTTCCACCGTTAGCACGAAAGCATTATAATGCAGAGCACTTGCATGTCTAGCGTTTTGTCTTCGCGACCCCAAGAAGCCGAGCCCGTCGACTTCCGCACCTCGCCGGAGCGTTACCGGCACTGGCGCCTCACCGTGGAGGACCGCGTAGCGACCCTGTCGCTGGCCGTCGATGAAGACGCCGGGTTGCGGCCCGGTTATAAAATGAAGCTCAACTCATACGACTTGGGCGTCGACATCGAACTGCACGACGCGCTGAACCGCATTCGATTCGAACATCCCGCGGTTGCATGCGTCCTCCTGACGAGCGCCGTCGAGCGCGTGTTCTGCTCCGGTGCGAACATCTACATGCTCGGCCAATCATCGCACGCGGCAAAAGTGAATTTCTGCAAGTTCACCAACGAGACACGTAACGGGATCGAGGACTCGAGCCGCGACGGCCTGCACTTCATCGCTGCGGTTAACGGCGCGTGCGCGGGCGGCGGATACGAGATCGCGCTGGCGTGCGACGAAATTCTCATGATCGACGATCGCTCGACGACCGTGAGTCTTCCGGAGGCCCCATTGCTCGGCGTCCTTCCCGGCACCGGCGGGCTGACGCGGCTCGTCGATAAACGCAAAGTGCGACGCGATCTCGCAGATGTGTTTTGCACGAATGCCGACGGCGTGCGAGCGCAGCGCGCGAAGGAATGGGGTTTAGTCGATGCGGTCGCGCCGCCATCGCAATTCTCGAGTATGGTGCAAGACCGCGTGGCGAAATCGGTCGCCGCGTCGCAACGCGATGCTTCGGCGAACGGCATTGCGTTGCGTCCGCTGGAGCGGAAGCTCACGGAAAGCGCACTCGAGTACCGCTACGTCCGCGTGGAGATGGACCGCGTAGCGCGCGTCGCAACGATGACCGTGCGAGCGCCGGATGATGACGCCGAAACGCTGGACGCGATCGAGCGCAGCGGCGACGCCTGGTGGCCGATCGCGATGGCGCGCGAGCTCGACGACGCCTTACTATGGCTGCGCCACAACGAGCTCGACCTCGGTCTACTGGTCGTCAAAACCGCCGGCGATGCCGAACGCGTGCTCCGCATCGGGAAGACGCTCGCGTCGTATCGCGATCGCTGGCTCGTGCGCGAGACGATCGGCTTGCTCCGGCGAACGTTCGCACGGCTCGAAGTGACGTCGCGAAGTATCTACGCGGTTATCGAACCGGGCTCGTCTTTTGCCGGCATTTTGTTCGAGCTCGCGCTCGCCGCCGATCGCAGCTACATGCTGGCGGCCGGCGACGATCCCGCGATCGTCCTCGACGAGTCGAACTTCGGCCTCTTACCTTGCGTCAACGGCCGCACGCGACTCGCGACGCGATTCAACGATGCAGCGGAGACGCTCGAGACGCTGCATTCGCACGCAGGCCGGAAGCTCGACGCGCCGGCAGCCGCAGACTTGGGGCTCGTAACGTTCGCCCCTGACGAGCTGGATTGGGACGAGGAGATTCGCCTCGCGCTCGAAGAGCGCGCCGCTCTTTCACCCGATGCGCTTACCGGCCTCGAAGCAAATCTTCGCTTTCCCGGATCCGAGACGATGTGGACGCGTATTTTTGGGCGACTTTCCGCGTGGCAAAATTGGGTATTCATCCGGCCGAACTCGACCGGACCGCAGGGCGCGTTGAAAGTTTTCGGCACGGGATCGAAACCGCAGTTCGACGAGGAGCGCGTGTAGTGCCGGCAATCGACTATAACGAACGAATCCCGAACAACGTCGATCTCTCGGCGAATCGCACGCTGCAGCGCGCTCTCGAGCAATGGCAGCCGCAATTTTTGTCGTGGTGGCAAGAGACGGGGCCGTCCGATTTTCAAGCCGTAGACGTCTATCTGCGCACGGCGATCGGCGTCGATTCAAAGGGTTGGGCGAACTACGACTACGTACGAATGCCCGATTATCGCTGGGGTATTTTTCTCGCCGAGCTCGACTCCGAGCGCACGATCGGTTTTGGCGACGAATTCGGGAAGCCGGTATGGCTACAGGTTCCGGGCGAGCATCGCAGCACGCTTCGCCGCCTTATCGTCACGCAGGGCGACACGGAGCCGGCGTCGGTCGAGCAACAACGCATCCTCGGCCACACCGCACCATCGCTGTACGACCTCCGCAACCTCTTTCAAATCAACGTCGAAGAGGGTCGCCATCTTTGGGCGATGGTGTATTTGCTGCAGGCGTATTTCGGCCGCGACGGTCGCGAAGAAGCCGAAGCACTCCTGATGCGGCGCTCGGGATCGCGGGACAATCCGCGGATACTGACGACGTTCAACGAGCCGATCGACGATTGGCTCTCGCTGTTCATGTTCACGTTCTTTACCGACCGTGACGGCAAGTTTCAGCTCAAGTCGCTCGCCGAATCTTCGTTCGATCCGCTGGCGAGGACGTGCCAGTTCATGCTGACCGAAGAAGCGCACCACATGTTCGTCGGAGATACCGGAATTCAGCGCGTCGTGCGGCGCACGCTCGAGGTCATGAACGAGCTGCAGACCGACGACGTCGACCGCATTCGCAACGCGGGAGCTCTGGATTTGCCGCTGATTCAGCGCTATCTGAACTTCTGGTGTTCTTCTTCGCTCGATCTCTTCGGTGCGGAGAAGTCCTCGAATGCCGCCGCGTATTTCGCGACGGGGCTCAAAGGACGGCCCGACGAGGCAAAGTTCAAGGATCACGTGGAGCGGGACAACGCCTACGAGCTCGATGTCTTCGAGAACGGTGCGGTCCGGACTGAGTCGATGCCGTATCGGAATGCGATCAACGAGGTCGTGCGCAACGAATATCTCGCGGACTGCGAGCGCGGGCTCGCGCGCTGGAACAAGTGGATCGAGCGCGCGGGACTCGACGTCCGCTTACGGCTTCCCAGCCGGCGCTTCAATCGCACCGTCGGCGTCTGGACCGGCATTCCCACGACGCCGGAAGGCGAGCCGATCGAACGGCCGGCGTTTGAGGCAAGCCGCGTGCGCTGGTTGCCGACGGAAAGCGATCGCGCGTTCGTGCACAGTCTGATGCAGCCGGTCTACGAGCCCGGCAAAATGGCCGCCTGGATCGCCCCACCCGACAAAGGCATCAAGGACAAGCCAATCGAGTACGAATACGTAAGACTCTCGTAATGCTATTCGAACCGTTTAAGATTCGCGACGTCGTGCTGCGCAATCGCATCGTCGTGTCGCCGATGTGTCAGTATTCTTCCGATGACGGCTTTGCCACGGATTGGCATCTCGTGCATCTCGGAAGCCGTGCGGTCGGCGGCGCTGGCCTCGTTTTCACCGAAGCCGCGGCGGTTGAGGCGCGCGGTCGTATCTCGCCGCAAGATCTCGGGATTTGGAAAAACGAGCACGTCGAGATGCTTGCGCGTATTGCGCGGTTCGTGAAAGCGCAAGGCGCGGTGCCGGCGATGCAGCTCGCACACGCCGGACGCAAAGGCTCGACGCGTCGACCGTGGGAATCGCCCCCGGGCACTGTTGCACCCGCAGAGGGCGGGTGGGTTCCAGTCGGACCGACGACGGCGCCGTTTGCTCCGAACTACCCCACGCCCACGCAGCTCGACGAAAACGAAATTGCCACGATCGTGCGCTCTTTCAGCGCCGCGGTTCGCCGCGCGCTCGATGCGGGCTTTCAGCTCGTGGAGCTGCACTTCGCGCACGGCTACCTCGTGCACCAGTTTTATTCGCACCTCAGCAATACGCGCACTGATCGCTACGGCGGCTCGCTGGACAATCGTATGCGCCTGGCCGTTGAAATCGCCAAAGCTGCGCGCGAGGTTTGGCCCGAACGCCTGCCGCTCTTTGCGCGCATCTCCTCGACGGATTGGGTCGAGGGCGGCTGGGACGTCGAGAATTCGGTCATGCTCGCGCGACGGCTGCACGAAGCCGGCGTCGACGCGATCGACTGCTCGTCCGGTGGAAACGTCGCGGATGCGAAGATTCCGATGGAGCCGCTCTATCAAGTTCCGTTCGCCGAGCGCATTCGCAAGGATTCGGGTGTTGCGACGGCCGCGGTCGGCTTGATCACGACGGCCGAACAATGCGAGCAAATCCTCGAACGGGAACAGGCGGATTTGATCGTGATGGCGCGCGAATTCTTGCGCGATCCATATTTCCCGATGCACGCGGCGCAGGAGCTCGACGTCGATATCCGGTGGCCGGATCAGTACCTGCGCGCGAAGCCGCCGCGCCCCGCCAGAGTCTAGAAGAGCCTTAAATCAGCGTGCGTAGCGCGCTGTGGTCCTTTTCTCCGCCGCCGGAATCGACGAGCTTGTTGAAGCGTTCCAGCGCGAGCTGGGCCACGGGCGCATCGATGCCGCTTTCCTTTGCGGTGTCGGTGACGATTCGCATATCTTTTTGATGCAGGCGCGCTTTGAAGCCCGGCTGGAAGTTGCCGTCGAGCATGCGCTGTCCGTGCAAATCCAATATCCGGCTCTGCGCGAATCCGCCGAGCAGCACGCTGCGCACCTTCGCAGGGTCGACGCCGGCGGCTTGCGCGAGCGCGAGTGCTTCGGCGACGGCCTCGATCGTAACGCCCACGACGAGCTGATTCGCAGCCTTTGCGATCTGGCCGGCGCCGTTCGGCCCGACGAGAACGATGTTCTTGCCCATCGCCTGAAAGATCGGAAGGACCTCGTCGAAGTCGGCTTGTGCGCCGCCCACCATGATCGAGAGCGTTCCTTCGATCGCGCCTTTTTCGCCGCCGCTTACCGGAGCGTCGAGCGCCCTCGCGCCCTTCTTCTGTACCGCCTCGGCAACTTTGCGCGCGACTGCCGGTTTGATGGTGCTCATATCGATATAGATCGCGCCGGATTTGATCCCGCTTGCGATGCCTTCGCTTCCGAGCACGACGCTCTCGACGTCCGGCGAATCCGGAAGAATCGTAATGATGAGGTCGCTTTGCGCGGCAACCTCTTTCGGCGAATTTGCGCCCTTGGCGCCTTCCTTCACGAGCTCGTCGACGGCACCACGGCTTCGATTGTGGACGACGAGTTTGTGGCCGGCCTTCATTAAATTACGAGCCATGGGTTTGCCCATGATGCCGAGACCGATAAACCCAATCGTCATCCTCTAATACCTCTTCTTAGCGGTTGCTTCGCGCGTGCGCGAAATCGTTTGCGTCGAACGGTCGTAATCCTGGAGCGCGACACCGACATAGATCGCATCGATGATCGAGAGCTGGGCGATCCGGCTCGACATTGCGTCGCTGCGAAATGCCGTTTCCTTCGCAGCCGTAAAAAGCTTGATATCGGAGGCTCGCGTAATCGGTGAGCTGGCCCGATGCGTCACGCAGATCGTGGTTGCGCCCGCTCTCTTCGCGTTCTCGAGCGCTTCGCAAACGTCGCGGCTCGCGCCGGTATGGCTGATTCCGAGCGCGACGGTTCCGGGGCCGAGCAACGACGAGGACATCGCCATCATGTCGGAATCAGAATGTGCGATCGCCGGAATGCCGAGCTTGAGACATTTGTGATAGGCGTCGAGTGCAATCGGACCGCTCCCGCCGACACCGTAGATCTCGACGCGTTTCGCGTTGCGTATGGCGTCGATGGCCCGCTGCAGCTCGTCGTCGGCGAGCACCTCGAGCGTATCTTGAAGCGCCTGCGCGTTGGCGGCGAAGACCTTGTTCTTGATCGCCGCAAGACCGTCTTTTGGATCGATGCGTTCGTAGATCGTGCTGCTCGGCTCGACTAAGTCGCGTGCCAGCATGATCTTGAACTCCTGATAGCCCTTGTAACCGATCTTCTGACAGAGCCGCACGACGGTGGACTCGCTCGTTTGCGTTCGCTCCGCGAGCTCCGTCACCGTGAGATAAATCAGCTCTTCGGGATGCTCGAGAATGAAATCGGCGACGCGTTGCTCGGCAGCGCGCAGCGAGGTGTAGTTGGCCTGAATTCGCACGAACGAGCCCGGCGCCCGAACGGGCTGGGCCGCGTTCATCTGAACTGCGCGCTTCGGCGCTTTTTGCGAAGGAGGTGACGCTCGAACGGCTGCGGCTCGTCCGGAGGCGCCCAGTCCTCGGTGGCTCGCAAATACGCAGCCAAACGTTCTTCAAAGGCCTCATCCGTCAGCGAGATGGAATCGGCCGCTTCAGCCGCGAGCATGGCATCGAAAGCGTCCGTCGCCAGCAGTGCGATTTTCCCATGATTGACCGGCTGAACGTTCATTGGAAGCCGCGTCTTGCGCGTGAGCGAGAGCTCGAATCGCCCTCGATGCAGCTCGACTTCGTGCCGCGGTACCGCGGCAAGACTGCCGTCCTCGAGACGTACCGTCGCCCCGAAGGCGTGCAGGTTGATGACTTGGGCCGCCGACCTGCTCATCGGTGCGCTGCCGGAGGCTGCTTGAGATAGATGATCGCTTCGTTCGGGAGCGTCAAGTGCAGGCGATCGTGAATTTCCGGAATTGCACCGCGCGGATTTTCGAGGCGCTTGATCGTGGACAACCGCTGCGTGCGCGATGCTTGCAAGCGGCCGATATCGGATTGCGTCGCCGCAAGCGCGTGCGCGAGCACGAGATTGCGGTGCGCCATCCGTGCATACTGAATCCCGATCATCGAGATCGAACCCAGCAAAGCCGCGGCAACCAGTGCTCGTCCGATCGCGCGCAAAATGGCTCGAAACGTCATTTGAGCGCGCCCTGTGGTTGCTGCTCGGAGGCTACCCATGAACCGATACGGCGGTATTTGCGGTAACGCGCTTCCTGCAAGGCATCCGGCGTTAGCCGCGAGAGCTCGGAAAGGTGACGGTCTACCGCTTCCAGCACGCGCTCGATGACGGCCTCGCGGTCGCGATGCGCCCCGCCGAGCGGCTCCGGAATGACTTCGTCGGCGATCTCGAACTCCAGGAGATCGTCGCTGCACAGCCGCAGATTGGCTGCTGCTTCCGTGGCCTTGCCCGCATCGGCGAAGAGAATCGCCGCCGCAGCTTCGGGGCCCGCAACGGAATAGATGCTGTGCTGCAGCATGAGAATTCGATCGGTCATGCCCAGCGCGAGCGCTCCGCCGCTGCCGCCCTCACCGATAACCACCGACACGGACGGCACCATCGACTCCGCGAGGGCGTACAAACACGATGCGATCGCTTCCGACTGCGCGCGCTCTTCGGAGCCAATCCCGGGATCGGCGCCCTTCGTATCGATGAAGGTCACGATGGGAAGCCGCAGCCGCGAGGCGAGATCGAACAGCCGGCGCACCTTACGGTAACCTTCCGGTCGCACCATGCCGAAGTTCACGCGAAGGTTTTCCTTCGTGTCCCGGCCGCGTTGCTGGCCGATGGCGAGCACGCTGCGGCCGCGTAATTTGGCAAAGCCGCCTATTACCGACGGATCGTCGCCGTACTGGCGGTCGCCGTGCAGCTCGTCGAAAGCGTCGAGTTGTTCGATGTACTCCGCGGCCGTCGGGCGCTTCGGATGCCTCGCCATGCTGACGCGTTCCCAGGCCGATAGCCCGCCGAAAATCTCGCGCTGAATCTTCGCATACTCATCTTCGAGCGCGGCAATCTGAGCCGTCAGATCGACGTTCTGCGCGCCGACACTGGCTTTGAGGTCTACAATCCGTTGCTCCAGCTGGAGCAACCCCTTCTCGCGCTCGACGATGGGATTCATCTGGCGGCTCCGTTGCGGCTGGGCAACGGCTTGGCCGTACCCAGACCATAACCCAACAACCGAACTAACGTGTCCTTGAGTTGCGCGCGCTCGAGTACCATGTCGATTGCGCCATGTTCGAGCAAAAACTCAGCGCGCTGAAAATTCTCGGGGAGTTTTTGACGAATCGTCTGTTCGATGACGCGGCGGCCCGCAAAGCCGATCGCGGCATGCGCTTCCGCAATCACGACGTCGGCTTGAAACGCGTAGCTCGCCGAAACGCCACCGGTGGTGGGGTCCGTGAGCACGGCGATGTAGTATAGACCGTCGCGCCGGAACCGCTCGACGGCGTTCGTCGTTTTCGCGAGCTGCATGAGCGCCAGGACGCCCTCTTCCATGCGCGCGCCGCCACTGGCGGTCAAGATGACGACGGGAAGACGGCGCTCGCGGGCGCGTTCGAAGAGCAGCGCGACCCGGTCACCGACGACCGTGCCCATCGTGCCGCCGCGAAAATGAAAGTCCATCACGCCGAGACCGACCGCTACCCCTCCGATCGAACCGAATCCCGCGACGATTGCTTCCGAAAGGCCGCTCTTGCGGCGGTCGCTCGCGAGTTTTTCCGGATACGGACGACGATCGACCCATGCCAGCGGATCGCCCGGCTCGATGTCGCCGCCGATCTCGAGGAAATCGCCGTCGACGAGCATCGAAATCCTATCGGCGGCGTGCATGCGAAAATAGTGACCGCACTTGCCGCAGATCTCATGATTGGTCTTCAGCTCGGGATTATAGAGTAGCTCGCCGCACTCAGGACACTTCGTCCACTGGGCGGCGTCCTGCGATTCCTGCGCTTTGCGGACGCGCAGCCAATCGGGTATCGGCATCGAAGCGTCAGCGTTTCCCGATCAGTTTCACGCGGTAAATGCGTCCCAACTGACGGAGATAATTCATTATCTCACCCTGATTGAGCTTCGAGCTTCCCGCAATGCGGTCGGTGAACACGTACGGTACTTCGATAGCCTTGCCGTAATGGGCCTTGGCGATCACCTCGAGGCCGATCTTGAAGCCGATCGGGTCCAGCTCGACGCCGTCGAGCGCCGCTCGCTTCACCAGGAAGAAACCGCTCGTAATGTCCCGCACGCGCGTGAGCGGTTTCGCCAGCGCGATTGCGACGAGAGACGTGACTTTGCGGCGCAGCGGCCAATTGCTGATGCCCCCGCCGGGAACGTAGCGGCTGCCGATTGCGAGGTCGTTGCTGTTTTCCAAGGCGCGGACCATCTGCGTGATGACCTTGGGATCGTGACTGAAATCCGCGTCCATTGCGCCAAGCGCCTCGGATTCCGGGCGCGCGAATTTCCATCCCTCGATGACGGCTGACGAAAGCCCGAGCTTGCCGGCGCGATGCAGGCAGCGGACGGGATAGCGTTCCGCAAGCCGATCGACGATCGCACCGGTTCCGTCCGGCGAATTATCGTCGACGACGACGATCTCGCCATCCAAGCGATTGGCTTTGAAGACCGCGTCGAGCGCCTCAATCAAACGCTCGATGCCACCCGCTTCATTATACGTCGGGACGACGATGGAGAACCGCAACGCTACCTTATGCGACGGAGCGTCGGGTAGGACTTCTCTTCGTAACGTGGCGCGGTAACGTACGACCCGGTGTCGTCGCCCATCAGCGTAACGCCTCGGTCTTCGATCGTTTGTACGTCCTTCGTCGCGATCAATACCGGCATGCCGTCGCGCGAATCCCAGCGGACGACGAGATATTCGGCAACGTCCGCATTGCCTTCCGCGTAGACGCCGTCGACCGAACCGACGC
>JBOHTT010000301.1:0-2824 GCA_050733775.1 Vulcanimicrobiaceae bacterium | reverse complement strand
GGCGTGCACACCGCCCTTGCGCTGATGACCGCGGAGAAGCTGAAGATTCCGATCGAAAGCGTGCAAGTCGCGCACGTCGACACCGACGTGACACCGTACGATCAAGGGACCGTCGCAAGCCGTTCGACGTACTCGATGGGCCACGCGATCGATCTCGCCGTTGCCGATCTCTGTCGCGTGCTCGGCATCAAAGAAGACGATCTCGGCAGCGTCGATCTCGGCGCGCTCGTGAAGAACGCGCGTCTCGGCACCGTCGTCGGCAACGGCGTGTACAGCACCAAAGGTGGTCTCGATCCGGCCACGGGACAAGGCGTTTCGTCGATCCACTTCCATCAAGGCGCAGGCGCGGCGGAAGTGGAGGTCGATTGCGAGACCGGCAAAGTCACGGTGCTGCGCTATCACGCGAGCGCATGGGCGGGACGCATTCTCAATCCGCCGATGGCGAAGCTTCAAACGGAAGGCAACGTCGCGTTCGGGCTCGGTCAGGCGCTCTTCGAAGAGATGGTCTTCGAAGACGGCCAGCTCAAGAACGTCAACCTCGGCGATTACATGATTCCAAGTATCGAGGACATGCCGCCGATCGCGGCGTCGATGCTCGAGAGCGCAGAGGCGAAAGACGTGCACGGGCTTGGCGAAACGGCGCTGCCGGCCGTGATGCCCGCAATCGGCAACGCGGTCTCGCGCGCAATCGGGGTGCGCATCAGCCAGCTGCCGCTTACGCCGGAGCGTGTCTTGCGCGCGATTCGTTCGCGCGAGGAGGTGCCGGCCGGTGTCTGACGTGACGCTGCGCGTCAACGGTCGCGAGCACACGGTCGCGCTGCACGACCGTGAGACGCTGCTCGACGTGCTGCGCGATAATCTCAAGCTCTTCGGCGCGCGCGAAGGCTGCGGCGTCGGGATGTGCGGCGCCTGTACCGTGCTCCTCGACGGCAAAGCGGTGAGCAGCTGTCTATTGCTCGCGGCGCTGTGCGACGAGCGCGAGATCGTGACGGTGGAAGGACTGCAAGACGACGACGGCCGGCTCGATCCCGTACAGGAAGCCTACGTCGAGTGCGCGGGTTTTCAGTGCGCGTACTGCACGCCGGGATTCGTGCTGACGACGAAAGCGCTCCTGGACGAGAACTTAGCGCCGAGCGGTGCGGAGACGCGCGCGTATCTCGCCGGCAATCTGTGCCGCTGCGGGAGCTACGTCAACATCGAAAAGGCCATCGCGCGTGCGGCGGTACTCAGCAAGGAGTCGCATTGAACGCCCAAGTCAGCATCGTCAACGCGCGCATCGTGCTCCCCGAGCAAGGCGTGCATTCCGGAAGCCTGGTGATTCGCGACGGTACCGTCGCGGAGATCCGTTCCGACGACAAGGTTCCGAAGAGCGAGCGCCTGATCGACGCGCGCGGACGGTACGTGCTGCCGGGATTCATCGATCCGCATGTGCACTTCGGGTTCTTTCCGCCGCTGGGTCAACGCTTTCGTTCGGAATCCGCCTACGCACTGTCGGGCGGGATCACAATGCTCATCCACTATCTGCGCCGCAAGGAATCGTACCTGGAAATCATGCCGAAGCTGTTGCCGTACATCCGGCAGCATCTCTACCAAGACTTCGGCTATCATCTCACGCTGTTCACGCGCGAGCAGATCACCGAGATGCCGCAGTACGTGAACGATCTCGGCATCCGCTCGTTCAAGCTGTATCTGGATCGCAAAGGTCCGCTCGGCAAAGATTCGATGATGGACCTCATTTCAGAAGAAGAAACGTCCGTGCGTGGCGACGTCGACATCGACACGGCACACGTGCTCGCGTCGTTTCAGCAAGCATCGCGTCTGGAAGACGTGCGGATGAACATTCATGCGGAAGAGCCTGAGATCGTGATGGCCGAGACCAAACGCGTGAAAGAGAGCGGACTCGACGGGCCGATCGCCTGGCACGCCGCACGTCCGGGTTATTCCGAGGCGATTGCCATTCATATGATTGCCGAGCTGTCGCGGCAGTTTAACGTCCCGGTCTATTTCTTGCATATCGGCTCGAAAGAAGCGGTCGCGGCGCTCGCGGAAGCGCGCTCGCGCTGCACCGATTTCGCTGCCGAAACGGGCCCGCAGTTCGCCGCGCAAACGATCGAGAGCGACGCCGGCAACCTCACGAAGGTGATGCCGCCGGTGCGCACCGCGGAAGATCAAGCCAAAGTCTGGAGCGCGGTCGGCGACGAGCTGCTGACCTGTCTCGGTTCCGATCACATTGCGTACACGCTCAAAGAAAAAAATCCCGGCAACATTTGGGAGACGAAACCCGCATTCGGCTCGACCGGGCTCATGCTGCCGGTCTTTCTCACCGAAGGCGTGCATCGCGGGCGAATGACGATTCGTCAGCTGGCGCAGATCGGCAGCTACAACACCGCGCGCGTCTTCAAACTGTATCCGCGCAAAGGCACGCTGCTGCCGGGGTCCGACGGCGATTTCGTGATCGTCGATCCGGAGCGGCAGTGGAAGGTCAAAGCCGAGAAAGACCTCTCCTACTCGAACTTCAACATCTTCGAGAACCGCACGATGAAGGGCGGCGCCGACATTACGGCGGTGCGTGGCCGCGTGCTGTACGAAGATGGGAAGCTCGTCTCCGAACCCGGTCACGGTGAATACATCAATCGATTCAACGCGAGGCCGCAGTAGCGATGGCCGAACGGGCGCTCGGAGCGGTGGAAAAAGCCTTGGAAGTGCTGGCGTGCTTTACGCCGCAAGAGCCCGAGCTCGGCGTCTCGCAGATCAGCCGCGATCTCGGTCTTGGCGTGAGCACCGTGCATCGCTTGCTCACGACGATGGTGCGCAGCGGTTACGT
>JBOHTT010000300.1:0-2909 GCA_050733775.1 Vulcanimicrobiaceae bacterium | reverse complement strand
GGCCATCATGTTGCCCATCCGCGCGATCGGTTCGAGCCCGAGTACGTCCTGATAGAAGGCCAGACTACGGTCTAAATCCCGAACCCGCAAGACCGCGTGATTCAGCTTCCGGACTTTCATTAGCGATAAACCTTTCCGTTGATGTCCACATAACCGTCGGCAGCCCCGCGATGGGTTGCGGGATGCGTGTCGTGGATGAGGCCTTCGTAGCCTTGCCGGTAGTTGGGGTAGACGAACTGGCCGAGCGCCGCGATGTGGTCGCCCTTCTGCACGACGATGCGGCCGTCGAGCTCTTCGTTCGGAATCACTTGCGTGAGATACGTTGCGCCACCCGGCGCCTCGACGCGCACCGGAATATAGACGTGCAGACCGTGCGGCCCACCGCGCTGGTACGGGCGCCCCGCGACGACGCCGCACACCATAACACCCTCGACGACGTGCCGCCGCGTCATAATGCTTTCCTGAAACTTCGCGTTGACTTGCGGCGTGCAGGTTTGTTGCGCCGGTGCCGAGCTGCACGCAGTCAGCGTCAGCAGCGCCGCCGCGAACGCCCTAACGCGCGCCGACTTTGGCCTTCGCATGCTCGCGCAAGAGCTGCCACGCCAGCTCGACGTCGTCGCTCGTGGTGCGCTCGTTGCCGATCGCGACGCGCAGCACGACTCGTCCGTGCAGCCGCGTCGTCGAGATGAAAACGTCGCCGGTCGCGTTCACGTCGTCAGCAAGGCGCTGGTTGCGCGCATCGATTTCTTCCGGCGTACCGTCATCGCCGCGGTAGCGGAAACACACGACCGAGAGCGGGTGCGGCGCCACGACCTCCCATCCGGGCTCGCCGTCGATCCAGGACGCCAGCTCTTGCGCGAGCGCGATGTGGGAGCGCAGCTTCTTGCGGATCGCTTCGGCACCATAGTATCGCAGGACGAACCACATCTTGAGCGCGCGGAACCGCCGCCCTAGCTGCAGGCCATAGTCCATGTAGTTGTGCACGTCCGTTTCGGGCGTCTGGAGATAGTCGGCAACGAGCGAAAAGGCTCGGCGCAGAACTTCGGGCTCGCGCACGTAGAGCACGGAGAGATCGATCGGCACGAAGAGCCATTTGTGCGGATTCATGACCAGCGAATCGGCGTGCTCTATGCCGTCGAGCAGCGGCCGCACTTCGGGCAAAATCGTCGCAGGGCCGGCGTACGCGGCATCGACGTGCAGCCACACGTTGTGTTTTCGCGTGATGGCGGCAATCGCGGCCACCGGATCGCTCGACGTCGTCGACGTCGTGCCTACGGTCGCGCACACGCACACGGGCTTTAAACCTTTCGCAAGATCGTCGCGGATTTGCGCCTCCAGAGCGTCGGGGCGCATCGCGAAGCGATCGTCGCACGCAATCTTCACGACGTGCTGGCGGCCGATACCCAGCGCGATCGCCCCCTTTTCGATGTGCGAATGCGTTTGTTCTGTGATGTACACCCGTAGTGGCGATAGATCGGAGCGACCTGCCATGCCTTGGGCGCGAATCGACGGTTCCGCGCGCTCGCGCGCTGCGGCGAGCGCCGTGAAACCACTGATGGACGCCGTGTCGTAAATGATGCCGTGAAAGTCGTCCGGCAGCTGCATCAACCGCGCCAGCCATCTTGTAACGACGTCTTCGAGCTCCGTCGCGGCCGGCGACGTGCGCCAGAGCATCGCATTCACGTCGAGCGTCGATGCCAGCATTTCCGCAAGAATCGCGACGGGTGCCGCACTGATCGAGAAGTACGCGAAGAAACGCGGATGGTTCCAGTGCGTGATGCCCGGAACGATCAGACGCTCGAAGTCCGCGAAGATTGCCGCGAACGGCTCCGCTTGCTCGGGCGCTTGCGCGGGCAGCTGACCGATCAGCTCGCCCGGCTTATAGCGCGAGAGTACCGGATAGCGCCTCGCGTCCTTATAATAGCAGTCCACCCAATCCGCGACGCGCTCGAGTTGAGACCGGAAGTCGTCAGGCATGCAAGCGTTTACGAGAGCATTCCTGCGTTGTCATCCCGAGCGTAGGGCGCCGCAGGCGCCCCCTTCGACTTCGCTGCGCTACGCTCAGGACAAGCTCAGTCGAGGGACCGCCACAACCTTGCCACCGCTGCTCTGTGGTTCGACTCCGCGCGGCTACCCGCGCTCCGCTCACCATGACATGGTGGTGCCCATCGCTCACCATGACAACGGGGGGCTGTTGCCGAACGCGAGGCACATGAAATATAGGACGTATCCGAAGACCGCCATTACCGTTAGTGAGGTCGGTTTTGGACTGTGGACGACCTCGACCGGATGGTGGGGCGAGATGTCGGACGCCGATGCCGTCAAAATGCTGCAAGCAGCGTACGACATGGGCATCACGCTGTTCGACGCCGCCGATACATACGGCAACGGCCGCAGCGAAGAGCAGCTGGCCGCTGCGTTCGCGGGCAAACGCGACAAGGTCGTGTACTCGACGAAATTCGGCTACGACTTCTACAATTTTACCGGCGAGCGTAAGGGTCAGTCGGAATTGCCGGCGGACTTCTCCGAAAAACACGTGCGGTTCGCGCTCGAACAATCGCTCAAGCGCCTCCGGACGGACTACATCGACATCTGGCAGATGCATAACGCGCATCTCGATCAGGTGCGCGACGACCGTCTGTGGGATCTTCTCGAGGAGCTGCGCGAAGAAGGCAAGATTCGTTCCTACGGCGTTGCGCTCGGCCCGGCGATCGGCTGGCTGGATGAAGGTCTCGTCGCGCTGCGCGAGCGGCCGATCGCCGCGATGCAGATCATCTATAACCTGCTGGAGCAGGAGCCGGGCCGCTCCTTCGTGCCGGCCGCGGTGAAGCGCAACGTCGGCCTGCTGGTGCGCGTGCCGCACTCGTCCGGCCTGCTCGAAGGCAAGTTCACACTGGAGACGAGCTTCG
>JBOHTT010000299.1:0-5562 GCA_050733775.1 Vulcanimicrobiaceae bacterium | reverse complement strand
TCCCGCGCGCGCTGATACAGCCCCTTGGGATCGCGAGCTTCGCACGTCGCGACGTCGGCGTTCAAATAAACCTCGTGAAACAAGCCGGCTGCCGCCGCTCGGGCCGTGTCGCGGTCGGTTCGAAACGGCGAAATGAATGCGGTAATCACGATCACGCCTGCGTCGGCGAAAAGCGCGGCAACCTCGCCGACGCGACGAATGTTTTCCGTGCGGTCCTCGGAAGAGAATCCTAGGTCGCGGCTCAATCCGGCTCGCACGTTATCGCCGTCGAGCACGTATGCCTGCGCACCGGCAGCGAACAGCCGGCGCTCGACCACCATGGCAAGCGTCGACTTGCCGGAGGCGGACAACCCCGTTAGCCAAATGACGGCGCCGCGATGGCCGTTGCGCATCGAGCGCTCGGCCGCAGACACCATGTGCTGTTGCGGATACAAGTTGGTCGCGGCGCCTAGCCGCGCCGCTCGTGCCTGAGGGCCTACCATTTAGGCCACGTTTACCATCGTGCTCTTGGCCTTCATGAGCCGCACGTTATAGTAGCGATCGTCGTCCAGCGCATACGGGAAGTTTCCGTTCCGGAACGCGCGGCACATGTCTGCGACTGCGTCTTCGATGGTGCGTCGCGGGCGGAACCCCAGCACGCGTGCGATTTTTTCGGAGTCGACGCGGTACGAGCGCGTGTCGTCCGTCGGGGTCGTTTCGATACCGATCGGCGCAAGCTCGGGGAATTCTCGCTCTACGACCGTCTTGACGATGTTGGCGAGCTCCGCAATCGTATGGTTTTGATAGCCGACGTTAAACGTCTCGCCCGCAATCAGCTGCGTACGCTCGTCCAAGAGGTCGACGTAAAGATCGGTGATGTCCTCGATATGGATGTTGGGTCGCGTCTGCGCCCCGCCAAACACCGTTATCTTGCGTTTGTTGACCGCATGGCTGGTCAAAATATTCACCGATAAGTCGAAGCGCATACGCGTCGAAAAACCGCACACGGTGGCGGGCCGCAGAACGACGGCCGTAAAGTCTTCCGATTGCGCGGCCAAGGCGATCGGCTCGCAGAGCGCCTTGTACTTCGAGTAGTCGGTGAGCGGCCGCAACGGATGGTCTTCCGTCACGCGCTGCGCATCGCTGACGCCGTATACCGAGCTGGAAGAAACGAACAGAAATCGCCGCACGCCGGCGCGCCGGCTCTCGTCGACGATTCCTTCGAACGCATCGTAGTTGATCGTCTTTGCCAAATCGGGATCGAGCTCGAAGGACGGGTCGTTGGAGACGCACGCGAGATGGATGACCGCATCGCAGCCGTGCACGGCACGCCGAATGGTCTCGCGGTCTCGAATATCGCCTTCGATTTCCGTCAGGCCGTTTGCGCCGCGGAGCGCGGCGAGCGGATCGGCCCCGAAAAAATAGGTATCGAGCACCGTAACGCGATGGCCGCGGGCCAGCAATTTCGGAACCAGCATCGCTCCGACGTAACCTGCTCCGCCGGTGACGAGAACGTTGCGGCTCATCTCCCACTCCCTACCGGTACGGCGGCACCGAGCCGCTCGAACCACGTCTTTGTTGCTTTCTCGATGGACGCCGCATCCCATACCGGGGCGTCGCGCCATGCATCGATTGCGGCGAGCATGCGCTCGACACCGTTCTCGAAATCCACTTTGGCGGACCAGTTCAATTCCTTCGCGACCAGAGAAACGTCCGCGAAGGTACGATCCGGTTCTCCCGGCCGCTTCGGAATATATTCGACCGGACCACCCAGCAGTGAGACGAGCCGATTGATGCTCTGCGTCCCGCCGGAGCCGATGTTGTATACGCGCCCAGAAGGGCCGCCGTTCTCGAGGACGCTCGCCGCACGAACGAACGCGTCCACGACGTCGCTCACGAACGTAAAGTCGCGCGTTTGCGAGCCGTCGCCTACGACCGTGAACGGTTTGCCCGCGAGTTTCTGCGCGAGAAAGACGCCGAAAACAGCGCCGTACGCGCCACTGGTTCGGGAGCGAGGGCCGTAAACGTTGAAAAGCCGCAGCGACGTCGCTTTGCTACCGTAAATCGTCGCCCAATGCAGAACGATCTGCTCGCCCAGATATTTCGTCAGCGCATAAGGGTACTGCGGCCGCGCCGGCGCTGTCTCAGGCGTCGGATAAACGTCCGGAATTCCGTAGCATGACGACGACGCGGCGTAGACCAACCGCGAAACGTTGGCCGCTCGCACCGCCTCCACGACGGCAAACGTGCCGTCGACGTTCGCGCGAAAATAGTCTTCAGGCCGTTCGATCGAAGGCACGATATCCGCAAGACCGGCCAAATGAAATACGACGCTGCAATCGCGGAAAAGCTGCGTGAGATCGGAGATCGCATTCGCGAGGTCCAGTTGTACGAACGTCGCGTGGCCGCTGCGCAACGCCTCTTCTAAGTTCGCGCGGCGTCCAGTCCGAAGGTTATCGACGACGACCACGTCGTGGCCATCGACAATCAAGCGATCGACGAGATGGCTGCCGATAAATCCGGCTCCACCGGTAACGACGGTACGCATCTGCCTAACCAGCTACCGCGGCTGTGTTTACCGTTCGAACGGCGTGGAGCTCGATCCGTTCGCGAAGTGCCAGTGCGATGGTGTGGTTGAGAATGAGATGACCGTCTTCTTGTTGTCCGATGCGTTCGGCCGGAACGATAATCCGCAGATCGGCGGATTTTGCAAGTGCCCCTCCCGGACTCCCGCAGAGGCCAATGCTCAATGCTCCGATCTCTTTTGCATACGCGATCGCGCGCAACACGTTCGGTGAATTTCCGGAACCAGAGAGCGCAATGAGAACGTCGCCCTTGCCGAGGTGCGTCCGCAACGGCTCGACGAAGACGTCCGCGTATTCGACGTCATTCGCCACCGCAGTCATCAGCGGAATATTATCCGTCAGCGCAATCGCTCGGAATCGCGGCTGTCCCTCAACGAGCGTGCATTTGCACAAGTCGTTCATCATGTGCGACGCCGTTGCGGCACTGCCGCCGTTGCCGATGATCCACGTTACCTTTCCCCAGCGCCAGGCATCAAACAGCGCGCCGACTACGCGGCGGACATCGTCCCGGGAGAGCGCGCGCAGGGCACGTTCCATCTCGCCGAGGTAACGCTCGACCATATCCATCCGCTTCTGTTATCGGCGGGCGCCGTGGGCCGGGTTAGTCAGAAGGCGGTATTGTCGCGCTCCACACGCTCGGGGGCGGCTTCGGTGGCGCTCTCGTTCGTGACCACGTCGATCGTGGACTTGCTGGGGTTATACTGCACCTTCGGGCCGAGGGTGCGCTCGATGGTCCGAGCGGCGACCATGGTCCGCCCTCGGACCGTAAAAGGCGCGTGGGAAAGCCGGACCGGCTTCCCGTTCAGCACCGCGGTCGTGCGGCCAAGGTGCAGTTTCAAGCGATCCCGGCCGCGCACGACGGTAATGGCCCGCGTGCGCCGGTCGTAGGAAACGCGCGCGCCGAGGTTCGACGTCACGACCCGGAGCGGCAGATACGTTTGCCGATTTGAGGTCACGACCGGCGGCACGTCGGAGGTGACGCGACGCCCGTCGATTTGTATCGTTGCAGGATGCGAAAACGCCAGCGCGGTCGAGGCGACGAGCGCGAGGACGCCGGTAGTCAGAAAGGTTCGAAGACTAAGCGGGCGTGGGTTGTCCATGGCGTCCGATCTCGTGCGCATACTCGGGATAGCGCTCGGCAATGACCTTTTCGATCTCGGCTCGCAGCGCACCGAGCAAGCGCTCTTCCGGGTAGGTGCCCACGAGCTGGCCCTGGCGGTAGATCGCCCCTTTGCCCTTTCCCCCGGCGACGCCGACGTCCGCCATCTTCGACTCCCCGGGGCCATTGACGACGCACCCCATGACGGCGACCTTCACCGGCGCCGTGTATTCCTTGGCCAGCGCCTCGACCCGCTCGGCGAGATCGACGACCTCGATCTCGGCGCGGCCGCACGATGGGCATGCCGTGATCTCGAAACCCTTCTCGCGCAGGCCGAGCGACTTGAGGATGCCCCAGCAGACCGGAACCTCCTCAACCGGGTCGGCGGCGAGCGAGACGCGTAGCGTGTCGCCAATGCCCTCCCACAGCAAGATACCGAGCCCGATGGCGCTCTTGATCGTTCCGTCGCGCGGAAGGCCGGCTTCGGTAATGCCGAGATGCAGCGCGTAGGGCGTATCGCGCTCGCGCAGACGCTTGTCCATCAAGCGGTAGGCGTGCACGGTCGTCTCGACTTCGTGCGCCTTCAGGGAGATGATCATGTCGGTGTGGCCGAGGTCCTCGAGTATCTCGACGTGGCGGATCGCCGACTCGACCATAGCCTCAGGCGTGAGTCCGAGCCGATCTTCTAAGTCTTTCGCCAGCGAACCGAGGTTCACGCCGATGCGAATCGGTGTTCCGCGCTGGATCGCAAGACTCACGACTTCGCGCGTCTTTTTCGGATCCGTAATATTCCCGGGATTTAAACGAAGTTTAGCGACGCCGGCTTCGATTGCGGCAAGGGCCATGCGGTGATCGAAATGCACGTCGGCGACGATTGGAACCGGCGAGCGATTGACGATGGCCGGCAGCCCGGCCGCATCCCTGGGATCTTGGCACGTGACGCGCACGACCTCACAACCCGCCATCGCCAAGCCGTAAATTTGCTCGAGCGTTGCGTCCGCGTTGGCCGTATCGGTGGTCGTCATCGACTGGACGACGACGGGATGATCGCCGCCGATCCAGACGCCTTTGGCGTCCGAAACCTCGGTCTTGTTCTTAAGGAATACAGGCTTCGACTTGCGTCGCAAACGGATCACATTGTTTTCCTTCGCTCGACCTGCGAAGCTCCCCCTACCCTATACCCGAGGGGCTACGCGTGAGATGACCGCCGGGAACACGAAACCCGGAGGACGCGAGGAGACGTTGCGCAGCGTTCCCTCGCGCACGGCGGCGACGTACGCACGGCCAGGCGCAGGGTGACGTTCGTAGACCCGCCGCAAATCGGCGAGAACGTCGCCTTGCTTCTTCTTTGAAAACTGGTCGCCGGAATCGCGGACGAGCCACTCAGCCGTAACGTGCGGTACGTGAACGAAATCGAACGCTTCGGCGAGCCGAATTTGGATTTCCTGATCGGCAAGCACGAAGCTGTCGTCGAAAACGCCTTGCTGCTCGAGCGCGCTTTTCCGCACCATCATCGCATTGCCCGCGATCGGCGACGAGGCGTACACTACGACGCTGTCGACGGGATGGCAGAATACGGAGCAGTTATAGCCCGTCGTCTCGAATGCGTCTCCACGCCTCGACTCATACCGGATCAGCACGTTGCCGTGTGCGACGGATGCTCCGGTACGCTCGAGCGCCGCGACGAGGCGCATGAGGTGGTCGGGGTAGAGCTCGTCGTCGTCCGCGGTGAATTGCACGTACTCGCCACGCGCGCGTGAGATTCCGAAGTTGAGCGTTCGAAACGGCCCTTCGTTCACTTCACGATCGATCATCACAAAACGCTCGTCGAGCGACTGGAGATCGGCAATCGATTCGCCGCCGTCGTTCACCACGACCGCTTCGAAGTGCCGGTACGAC